>JAJRTT010000208.1 GCA_024278155.1 Bacteroidota bacterium
ATACATTGGTTGCAAACCAATAGTGTCTTAATCCATCACAGTTAGAAACTGTGATGGGCTGAAAGGGCAAAAGAAAATGGCATTAATGGAAAACATCAAATATTTTCTGAATAAGTTGATCCCCGGATTGTTCTACCGTGTTCGTTTGCAAAGGCAGTTTAAGCGATTTGCTAACTACAAGGATTCCTATCTTGTGAAAACCGGGTATTTAAAAAGCTTTGAAAAGGGATATCCTGTTGATTTGGGGATGAACCCATTGCCCTGGATGAATTACCCGTTTCTGGGATTTATCAAAACAAGGTTGAACAAAAACCAAAACCTGTTTGAATTTGGCTCGGGTTATTCCACCGTTTTCTTTGCCAAAAAACTTAAATCCGTAACTTCTGTTGAATATGATAAGGAATGGTTTGAAAAAGCCAAAGAGATGACAAAAAGCTTTTCAAATACGGAAATTATTTTTCAGGAACTTAATGATAATTATCCAAAAGCAATCGGGAAAACTGAAAGGAAGTTTGAACTGATTATCATTGATGGCCGCAAACGGGTTCAGTGTGCCTTAAATTCCTTTGAGCATCTAACTTCTGATGGCATCCTAATCCTTGATGATTCAAGCCGGGAAGAGTATCTGGAAATTTGGGATTTTTATTTGGGAAAAGGATTCAGGGAAATTACATTTCAGGGATTGAAACCAAATGGGTTCTCCATTGATCACACTACCGTTTTTTACAGGGATGGAAATTCATGGGGGATTTGATTGTCGTGTCATTCCGACCTTTGGGGCATGGCCGTATCATTGGAAAGGGAAATCCCCATGCGTCTGCAAGGTCTACTGTTCCATAAACCCATGAACAATAACCATCCACATTAACGAGGGAGATTCCTCACTCCATCCACACAATTCCTGCCCAAAGGATTCGGAGTGACGACGAAAGAGTAAAGTGATGCCATGCTATTTGTTACCCGAAACCCTAATACAATAAGCCTTAATACACAAATCAAATCGAAGGTTCTTATGTTCCACTTCAGCTCCACATTCATTCCAGGCATTTGGCCATCTGTTTACATTGGCGTTTACCCAACATTTCCCATTTGTGATATGCGGGCTGGCATAGTTCTTAAGGAATTTTTCTGTTGGCAAAGGAAATGAATCCTTGGGCGTAATATATTTCATCATAATAAAAAAATCATCACCCTCTTTTACATAAACAGGTTCATTCAAATCGAAACTATAATATCCGGGCATCTTACATTCTTTCTCTTCGATGATTGCCTTTTGTCTCGAAAGCTTTTTCGAATGTTCTTTGAAATTCCCATAAACATAAGCAGTTACTTTCGTATCGGGCGAAGTAATTGCCGTCCCGACTTTTTTGATCAACAAATTTTCCCGTGCGGTATATTTCACCAAACCACAACAAATCGTATCGTGATAGCCAAATGGTATTGTTGCCCCCAATGTGTCGTAATAATAAATACTTGAAGCGGTATCGTATGGGATCCACTTTGGCCAAACTGCATTATAATTCAAAATATTTTTATCGGCATAGGCGATATAAAAAAAACCTTTCTCCCCAAATTTCTTGCCCATACTGTTTTGTGCGATCCATGCCCCTCTCCCATTTTGCGTCTGCATGGTATCGTTCCATCCAACCAAATCGACTGCATGGTTTATTTTCTCAATATCGGTATAATATGTAAAAGCAAGGGTATCAAAAAAATCATTTTTATAATATAACATTGAATAAACCGCCCCATAATCCATAATCGTTTGTTTGATTGTTGTTGGATCATTCGGCAAAAAGCGGGCATCCGTGATAAAGGCCGCGATTTCCTGCCCCGGATCGGAAAGCGAATCCGACAGCTTATTTTTAAGCAAAGGCCCCGAGCCACGAGCAAAGTAAGCCGTGGCCATATAATGGTTTCCGTTTGTCCTTCTCAACGAATCAAACCCATTGAACAACTGGAGGTTCTTGTCAGATAAAGTGTATTTTCCAAAACCATAGGTTCTCCAAACTGATTCTAAAGCTCCCATACTTGCACTTGCCCAACAACCTCCCGATGGCTGGGCTTTTACTGGGCTCAGGCGACCGGCTTCCCTGAGATCATAAACAACCGGAAAGGATTCCGAAACCTTCATCTCATCAAAATCCGGGATGGGCAATATCCCATTCTGGGCCAAGCCCGTGATGTAAAAAACAATTGAAGATATTAGGAACAGCCATGTTTTCATCTCTGGGCAAAATTATGTAAAAAAATATCGCCCGGCCATCAAACACTAGCTTTTTCGGATTTTAGCAAAAGCCTTGTGTGCGGGATAATCCGAAACTGCAATACTTTCCTGCCTGCCCCTTGTTGGTGTTTTCACCAACAAGAAAGGGCGGGCAATATCACTCCACCACCACCTTCTCCGTAAAGACCTTGCCGCCCGCCTGCACCTATCCAGCTTTTTCGGATTTTGGCATAAGCCTTGTGTGCGGGATAATCCGAAACTGCAATACTTTCCCGCCTGCCCCTTGTTGGTGTTTTCACCAACAAGAAAAGGTGGGCAATATCACTCCACCACTACCTTCCCGGTATAAACCTTGCCGCCTGCCTGCACTTTCACAAAGTAAATGCCTTTGGGCTTCTCCCTGATGTCAATGGCA
>JAJRTT010000209.1 GCA_024278155.1 Bacteroidota bacterium
AAAATCCTGTCCAAACTGTGGCGCCGATCTGGAAGCCCTGCAATTAACAAAAATGATTAAAAAGTCTGGAAAAGGCCGGCTTATCTTTGGTTACCTTGCCTATGCACTTTTCCTGATAATCCTGGTCACATGGATTTTGAATTGTATCCTGCATTGGAAATCAGAAACAAAAGAAGAACTGTCAGGAAATGATACTGAGATTACTGCATTGACCCAACAGGTAAACCAGGAAAAAAAACTAAACTCCCAGCTTCAATCAAAAATCAAGGACTTGAATGCAGTGCTGAACAAAAAGCAGCAGGCTGAGGCAAAGAAAAAACAACAGTGGACGGTGAAAGAAGGGGAAAGCCTGTTTACGATCGCCCGTAAAGTCTATGGCAATGGCTTTAAATATGGGATCATTGCCGAAGACAATAACATTAGCGACCCAAACCGCGTGCAAACCGGGCAGAAGTTGATTATTTATTATTAATGCAGGAATACCGATTATTAACCTTTAAATTTGAAGACAATGACTTTTGAAAACAATATAGAACATCTCGAAGAAAAAATCACCGCATACCTGACGGATATCCAGCAAAAGGATAAAACGATCTCTGATTTGCAAAATGAGATTGTCCAGTATAAAAAGGAAATCAATGCGCACAAGAAAGAAATCAAATCGCAATCTGCTACGATCAAGGATTTGGAAAGTGAATTGGCGAAACTGAAAACCGAAATTGAAAACCTAAAGAAGAAAACCGCAGGGGAGTAAGTGTTTAAAAACATTCAACGGGTTGGCAAGTACTTGGAGAACCAATCAACAAAATTTGTTACGGCTTGGGTTTGCACAAGCAGAAACCTGCAACTTTTCCCAGGTATTTTGTTTAGATTTCCAATGCCCCGATAATTTCATTCACTGATTTTATCCCGTTTTTATCAAGGTATTGGTTGATCCCGTCAATAATCTTTATGCTTATCTGTGGATCGATGAAACTGGCCGTGCCCACCTGTATGGCAGAAGCCCCTGCCAGCATGAACTCAATGGCATCGGTGGCGCTCATTATCCCACCAATTCCGAAAACAGGGACATTAACCGCATTGAAAACCTGCCAAACCATCCGCAAAGCAACGGGCTTGATGGCCGGGCCAGATAGTCCTCCGGTAACTGTCGAAAGAACAGGTTTCCGGGTTTCCGCATTCACTGCCATTCCCAATAAAGTGTTGATCAATGATACCGCATCTGCTCCGGCGCCTTCCACGGCTTTGGCAATTTCGGCAATATCGGTCACATTGGGGGAAAGCTTTACAATAAGGGTTTTCTTATAAACTTCCCGGATAGCTTGAGTTACAGCCACTGCTGAGGGACAACTTGTACCGAACAACATCCCCCCTTCCTTCACGTTCGGGCAGGAAATGTTCAGTTCGATGGCAGGAACCTTTTCAAGTTCGTTCAACTTCTCCGCAACCTCAACGTACTCTTCAATCGTGGAACCATTGATATTGGCAATAATGTGCGTATCATAATCCTTGATCCGGGGATAGGTTCCATTGATGAAATAATCAATGCCTTTGTTCTGCAATCCCACGGCATTAAGCATTCCCGAAGCTGTTTCGGCCATACGGGGATAATCGTTCCCTTCCCGGTTTTTCAAAGTGAGGCCTTTTGTAAAAAAGCCACCGAGCAGGTCAAGGTCCATAAAGTCATCGTACTCCTCCCCAAACCCAAAAGTGCCCGAAGCCGTTGTTACCGGGTTTTTAAAATGCAATTGATGAATATTTATCCTTAGATCTGCCATTTCAAATTATTTATCATGGTTCTACAAGCATATGGGTATAGATTAATTTCACTGATTCTGAAAATCCATGCAAAATGCGATAATGATTGAATTCTTGAATTACTTGCACTGCCTAAAGTTTCAATCCCGTACCTTCGGGACTTTCAACCCGTATTCGTCTTGATTTTACATTATAATCTCCGTTGTTTTTGCGAAGGAACATTGAATCATTGAATCATTAAAGCATTACAATATTTATTTAATTGCCAAATTATAATTCCTTCAACTAAACCACTGCAGCGTACCTGTATTGAACACCGGCCCTTCCATGCAAACACGTTGGTTCCCATCTTTGGTTTCGGTAACACAGCACAGGCAAACCCCAAAGCCACAGGCCATCATGTTCTCCAATGAGACCTCGCATTCAATTTTATGTTTGTGCGCTATTTCCCCAACGGCTTTCATCATGGGTTCCGGGCCACATGTATATATTTTGTCAAAACCAAAATTACCCGGCTTAAAGATGGAATGATCGGTCACAAACCCTTTTTCACCAAGACTGCCATCCTCCGTGCTTATCAGGACCTGTCCGAACTTTTTCAATTCATTGGTCAACAAAATATCTTCTTTTGCCCTTCCACCAATCAGATAGGTTGCCTTTACGTTATTTTGCTTCAGCGATTTCCCCAACAGGATAAAGGTCGCTATCCCCGAACCACCTCCAACAATCAAGACTTCTTTGTCTTTTTCCGAAACCGTGAACGAATTTCCCAGCGGATAAATCACATTTAATTTTTCACCTTGTTTGGATTTTGCGAGTTCGCGCGTCCCTTTTCCAACAATCTTTACATAAAACGAGATAAGCCGCTTTTCGTAATCCACGTCCAGAATGCCAAAAGGCCGACGAAGGAAAACCTCGGGGGATTTGGCGATATGCAACTCGGCAAAATTACCCGGAAAGACCGTAGGTATATCGACCGGGGATTTTAAAGTGACGAAAAGATGCCCATTGGCCGGAATACGGATGTCAACTATTTCGTGGTCAGCGATAACTTTTGTCATGGGCAATATGGGAATTGATTTTATGTAAGGACAAAAATCACAAGGGTCTATTCTTTAGGTTCTTCCGTAGAATCCTCAACACCTTCTTCATCAGGATCTTCTTTGGTGTTTTCATCCTCATCAAAATTCAGGACCCCGTGCTCTACAAGCGTATTGTACCAATTGACGACCTTCTTAATGTCAGAGACATACACATTGTCTTCATCGTAATCGGGTACCGTTTCCTTGAAAAAAGCCTTTAGCTCAGCGGCAGAAGATTTATGTGAAAGTGCTTTTTCGCCATTTTGTTTTTCAAAAATGGCTTTCAAAACTTCTTTTAAAGGCCTGTCCTCATCGGTAGTGTAAATGCTGATTTCCTCCATCGAACTGATCTTTTCATGGGAAAAAGCGGTAAATTTTTTACCATCTGTCAACGAGGCAACCACAAGGCCGTTTTTTGTTTGTGCCAAGGTTTCGTATAAACCCGGCTTTCCTGAAATAGATAATATTTTACTTAAATCCATTGGTTAAAATTTATGGGCAAAAATAAAAGAATAATTAACTCTAAAAACTTAAAATGAGTTAAAGTTTCAAGTGCTGCGATAAATATCCTGAACGCCTTTGTTTTTGTGTTTTTCTGACCTGAAGGCAATTTTGATTGACCACAAAGTATTTCTGCTTGTGGCTCTCGCCCTTTTTTATCACAAATGGTCACGAATCCAAGACTCATGTCTTTAAACCTTTGGGATTTCATAATTGGCGACCATTAAATAGCTGGCTGGCCTTTAAGAATCAAAAGTTTGCAAATCATGTAATTTCCGGTAAACCCCTTTTTTCTCCAAAAGTTCGTGATGGGTTCCCCGTTCGACGATTTCACCTTTTTGCAAAACGATGATTTCATCGGCATGGATGATGGTGGAAAGCCGGTGGGCAATCACGATGGAAGTCCTGTTCGACATTACATTTGCAAGTGCATCCTGTACAAGGCGTTCCGACTCTGTGTCCAAAGCAGAAGTAGCTTCGTCCATTATCAAGATGGGCGGGTTGCGCAAAACAGCCCGGGCAATACTCAGGCGTTGCCGTTGCCCTCCCGAAAGCTTTGTGCCGCGATCGCCGATATTGGATTGGTAAGCGTTTTCCATTTTTTCGATAAACTCATGGGCATTGGCAACTTTGGAGGCATTTATCACATCTTCTTCGCTCACGTTTTCTTTTCCAAAAGCAATATTGTTGAACACCGTATCATTGAACAAAATAGCCTCCTGTGTCACAATCCCCATCAAGCCACGGATATCGTTGATCTTATAATCTTTCAACGAAACACCATCGATAAATATTTCCCCTTTGATCGTATCGTAAAAACGGGGCAACATATCCACAAAGGTTGACTTCCCTCCACCGGAAGGGCCAACAATCGCAATTATCTTCCCTTTAGGGATTGTACAATTTATGTTCTGTAAGACATATTCATTTTGGTACTTGAAAAAAACATTGCGGTATTCAATTTCCTTTTTGAAAGACTGAATGGGTTTTGCATCCGGCTTTTCCTCAATGACTTCCGAAGCATCCAAAATCTCAAACACCCTTTCGGCCGAGGCCAGGCCCTTTTGGATACTGTAAAAACCTGTTGCAAATGTTTTTGCCGTAGGGATAATCTGTGAAAAAATCACAATATAGGTAATAAAGACCGCAGCCGTTATGGATGCATTGTCCGACAATACCAACCTCCCACCAAACCAAAGTACCACAACGATTACAGCCGACGAAAGGAACTCGCTTAACGGAGATGACAAATCCCTTGTGCGATAAATCTTCAGCAAGGTTTTGGAATAGCTGCCGTTCAAGCCGGTGAACTTTTCATTTGAAAAATCAATGGCCGTAAACGCCTTGATAATGCGCAAACCCGAAATGGACTCCTCGATAATGGCCATCAAACCAGCAAATTTCTCCTGGCCTATTTTTGATTCTTTTCGTAAGGAACGCCCGATCCGGCCAATCAGATAACCCGTGATGGGCAGCAATACTATTACGAACAAGGTAAGTTGTGTGCTCATTAAAAAAAGGGTAATAAAATAGGCCACAATGGTGATTGGATCCCTCACGATCATTTCAAGGTAGTTCATGATGGAATATTCCACCTCCTGTACGTCCGTTGTAATGCGTGCGATGATATCACCTTTTTTGTGATCGGAATAAAATGAGAGGGGAAGGATGAGCAGTTTATTATAAACATCATTACGGATTCCCTTAACAGCACCTATACGGACATTTGCAAGGTAGAACATGGCAAGGAAACGTAACAGGTTCCTGAAAAAGAACGTGCCAAGCAAAAACAGGCAAATGAATATAAGCGCCTGCACTTTCCCTTGTGAAATAATTACCTGGCTGATGAAATAGTTCAGGTATTCCATAGCAGAATCGGGGCTAAATGAGAATCCGGGGTTTTCGGTTACCAGGGCTTCCTTGCCAAACAAGAGGTTAAGGAACGGGATCAGCATCACAAATGAAACCAGTGAAAACACGATCACAAGAAAATTAAATATGACGTTCAGAATGGCGTATCCCGCATAGGGTTTTACGTAAGCCAATATCCTTAAGTATTTTTTGAACATGGGGACTGTTTTGTAATTTGTTTTTTGTCTTTTCTGATTTATTCAGTCAGGTTATTTATGGCATTCTATTCGTAAATTCCAGCTTTGCAATCATTTCCATAGCTTCCATATCCATTTTTGAGAATGCAAACCACTTTGTTCCCAAATCCTTTAAGCTTGCCCCAAAGTGATAAACGCTTGCTTCATCTATGATCAAAAAGCGATCGTGGGCTTTGGTGGATTTCATGAGTTTTACACCATCTTTATCCCTGTATAATTTGAAGGTGTAATCTTCAAAAGTTCTTCCTTAACGGAATCCGATATTTCAAGGGATCCCACAAATGCCTTTATTGAATCAGCGGTAACCGTGGTATTTAAGCGCGTCAGGTCTTTTAGTTTCTCATAGGGCTTCGGAAAGCCTTCACGGCGGAGGATGGTCTGTATGGCCTCACCTACAACAGCCCAATTCGCTTCCAAATCCTTTTTGATTTTTTCTTCGTTCAGGATCAGTTTCCCAAGGCCTTTGAGCAAAGATTTGAAAGCTATGATCGTATGGGCAACAGGAACTCCAATATTCCTTGCCACAGTGGAATCGGTAAGGTCGCGCTGCAACCTTGAAACCGGCAACTTCCCTGACAGATGCGTAAAAACCGCATTGGCGCAACCCAGGTTCCCTTCGGAATTTTCAAAGTCGATGGGGTTCACTTTATGTGGCATTGTGGAAGAGCCCACTTCACCTTTCTTAATGGTTTGCTTAAAATAATCCATCGAAATATAGGCCCAGATATCCCGGTTCAAATCAATCAAAATGGTGTTGATCCGTTTCATGTTGTCGAAAAATGCAGCCAGGAAATCGTAATGCTCTATTTGGGTTGTTGTTTGTTGCCTCCGTAAGCCCAGGCTTTCGTGGAACTTGTCCGCAAAGCCTGCCCAATCAATTTAGGGATAAGCAACCTGATGTGCATTGAAATTCCCCGTTGCCCCACCCAGTTTTGCCGTAAATGGCAAATCTTTCATCAACTTAAATTGCAGTATGAGCCTTTCGGCAAAAACAGCGATTTCTTTTCCAAGGATAGTCGGGGATGCGGGCTGCCCATGTGTGCGCGCCAGCATAGCGATGTTGTTCCAGTCTTTGGAAAGCGCCGTAAGTTTTTCGATTATCAATTCTATTTCCGGGAACAAAACATCGTTACAGGCAAGTTTTAAAGCATAGGGCACTGCTGTATTCGTAATATCCTGTGAGGTCAATCCGAAATGGACAAACTCTTTGAATTCCCCAAGGCCCAATCTGTCGAATTCCTCTTTCAGGTAATATTCCACAGCTTTCACGTCATGGTTGGTCACCTTCTCGATGTCCTTTACCCTTTGGGCTTCCTCGAATGAAAAATTACGGCATATTTCCCGCAAATCCTCAAAATACTCTTTTTTGAAACTTGTCAATTGCGGCAAAGGCAATTCGCACAAAGCGATAAAATATTCCACCTCTGTAAATATGCGGTAATTGATAAGTGCGGCTTCCGAAAAATAATAGGAAAGGTTTTCTGTTGCTTTTCTGTAACGACCGTCCACCGGCGAAACAGCACTAAGTTGTGTAAGGTTCATAATGCAATTTTTTATTGGGTCAAAAGTAGGAATTATTTAGTATGGGTGCGTATGGATTTTAGTGCATTGAAGAATTAATGCTATTTTTGTATTGTTGATGCTCAAACGACAAGTTACTGCTTGTAAGTATCACCGGTTAAATAGTTTTACGAAATTTGTTGATGCCCCATAAAAACAAAAAACACCAAAACAAGCCTTCCGGGCCAAACATAGCAACAGGGAAAGAAAGGCCCGGCTTGCACCCGAGGAACAAGCATACCGGCCGCTATGATTTCGATCAGCTTATTAAAAGTTGCCCGGACCTGGGCCAGTTTGTGAAATTGAACAAATATGGGAACGAATCAATAGATTTCGCCAAACCGGAAGCAGTTAAGATGCTAAACAAGGCTTTGTTGAAACACTTTTATGGAATTGTGAATTGGGACATCCCGGCAAATTATTTATGCCCGCCAATTCCCGGAAGGGCCGATTACATACACCACATGGCCGATTTACTGGGAAGTTGCAACAGGGGAAATATCCCAATGGGGAGAAAAATCACCTGCCTGGATATTGGGGTTGGGGCCAATTGTGTTTATCCAATTATTGGAAACAAGGAATATGGCTGGAAATTTATTGGCTCCGATATCGACCCTGTTGCCGTTGATTCAGCAAAAAACATAGTCAGGGCCAATGCAGCCGATATTGAATTGCGCCTACAAAGAAACCCAAAAGATATTTTCGCAGGTATTATCAAAAAGGGGGAGCTATTCGATTTGACTATTTGCAACCCCCCATTCCATGCATCGCGGGAGGAAATGCTATCAGGAACGCTTCGCAAATTACGCAATTTGAACCCGGGAAAAACAACAAAAGCAATCCTGAATTTTGGAGGCCAAAACAGTGAATTATGGTGCGAAGGTGGAGAAAAGGGATTTACAAGAAACATGATCTATCAAAGTAAAGAATTCGCAACTTCCTGTTTTTGGTTCTCGACCCTGATTTCAAAGCAATCGAACTTAAAGGGCATTTACAAGGTTTTGAAAAAAGCGGGGGCTATCGAAACAAGGACAATTCCAATGGGAGCTGGAAATAAAACCAGCCGTATTGTTGCCTGGACT
>JAJRTT010000210.1 GCA_024278155.1 Bacteroidota bacterium
GCTGCCTGCCCCTTCGGGCATAAGCTGCCACTCATAATAACTTGCGCCGCTCACGGGGTTTATGGCATATACATTTGTGCTGTCGTAAACCGTACAGGTTGTGTCGGGGCCGCTGGGCGTTTGCACATTGCCCACGGGGTATTGGGAGCAGTCTTTTATCTCAAAAACCCACCAGTCCTCATCCAATAAACCACCATGTGGTGTGCAGGCCACATCATACGAAGGGCCGTAGTTTGTATAGGCAGCAATAACATAATTGTTGTCGCTTATTTTTGCAACACCACTGTATAAAAATTCATTCCCTATACCTCCAAAACATTTTTGCGTGATGATTTCCCCCAAACTGTCTATTTTCAAGAACCATATATCATTATCATATTCACTTATAGAGTGATTATTGGTAATATCCCCGTTTTGTGATTGGGTTGAGCCAATAAAAACAATTTCATTATCTTCATTAGTAAATATATTTAGTGAACTGTCAGATTGTGAACCTCCATAACACTTTTGCCAAATTATATTTCCAAAAAAGTCTGTTTTGATAACCCAGATGTCAGCATTTCCGTGCCATCCAGAACCAGTTAAATCACCATCATCTGACCAACCAAAGGCAGAAACAATATAACCGTCTTCCAATTCCAATAAAGCATTTAAACCATCCCCATCACTACCGCCATAACAATTTTGCCACTCAATATTTCCAATAGAATCAAGTTTAATTACAATAGCTTCAGCATTATAATTAAATGGTTCACAAGTTAGATTTCCTCCGTTGCCAATTGTAGAAATACCACCAATTAAAAAACCATTGTCCGATGTTTGAATGATATCAATACCATAATCAAAATCATCGGTACCAAAACTTTTGTCCCATTCAATATCCCCATCGCTGTTGAGTTTTACCAACCACATATCGTACATGCCGTAGTTTACCGATACATCCCCGTTTTGGGATCCTGTAAACCCAAAAATAGCAAAACCACCATCGTTAGTTAATGTGCCTGACTGCGCTAAATCGATCATACCACCTCCAATTATTTTTTCCCATAATATTTCTCCAAGGGTGTCAATTTTAGCAACCCAAATATCGTTTGAACCCGGATAAGGGTCGTAACTTATATCTCCGTTTGATGAACCAGATGCTCCCACGAGATAATAATTGTTATCTGATGTAGGGATTATTATTCCCCAGGCATCTCCATCTGAACCACCATAGGTTTTTTCCCACAAAATATTTCCAATAGTGTCTGTTTTTACTAACCATGCATCCCATGACCCATGATTGTAAGATACATCTCCGTCATTGGAATCAGTTCCACCGGCTAATAAGTAACCTCCTTCTATAGTAATAACATCATGTACATTATCATCGTTGCTCCCCCCAATACACTGCTGCCACATGATTTCCATGTTTTGGCAAAACATTAAAATGGAAAATAACAGAAGCAAGGCCAATAAAATTATTTTCTTTTTCATCGTTTGAAATATTAGAAGTGCTATGACAAATATAGCCATAGCACTTCGATTTAACCTACTTACCAATAATTATCTTACCCGACTTGGTTAACTCAGAAGAATTGAAAGTATAGAAATACACACCGGCTTTAACATTACGTGTATCCCAAACCTTTTGCCCAAGTTTACCGCTAACAGGCAAAGTGGCAACCAGCTTACCCGTAATATTGCTTATTCGTATTACACCTTCATCTTTACCATAAGGCAAGGTATAATTAAATGCAACCCAGTTGGTGGCAGGGTTTGGTTCAGTACTTACTTCAAACCCATAAGCCTTTGCCAAATCTTCAGGATTAATTATCCCACTGCTTTTATAACCTGTTGAATCGGAAATGTTCAGGCAATCACAATAATGGTATCCGTAGGCATACTCCAATATACCTTTTGCCTGTGTTCCGGCCGTACCTTTACTTTCCTCTGCTATTGCCTCAAGATTATTTACTTCTGTGCTATCAAGGTCGAAAATTGACCTTTCTTCTTGTGAAAGCAAAATTTGCAGGTTCAGCATATCTAAATAATAATTGTGCTCTGTTAAATCATTGTCAGAATAATTATACAAAGAAGGCATCATATTGGCGAGAGACAAAGCATCGCTGTGATTGTTTTCTGCCAAATACGAAGCAATAATTTGCTCATCGGCCCTTTTGCCCCCCAAATTGTCTAACCAGTTTCGAAAACCAACAAGGTCGGTAATACTGTCGTTCAATATGCTTCTGATAATATCATGGGCCGCACGTGTTTTTACCTGATTGTAATGTGCCATTTGTTGTTCAAGTACTGTTTTGTAGGTAGTCCCTTTAGCCACCTGCCGTAGGATATTTATCATATATTCGGGCAAAGGGCTTTCCTTGTCCTCAAGATACTTGATGAGTTCCCCCTTTTTTAGTTCATCGGGGTTGGCCGCCATAATCTCAAAAATAATGCTTTCGGGCAACACTTCCGTTTTGTCGGCAGCCGATTTTAATACATCCATTGACAAATGAGGTGATTTCCCCAGCAATTCCGAACGCAGTTCCCACATATCGTTGGGCCAGGCGGTCTCAACTTCCGTTAATGTAGCTTCCGTATTGCCCCCATCTTTCAGGTTGTCGTACAATGCCTTTACGTTGTTGTAACCGGTAAGGTTAGAGTAATATTCCTGTTCGGTTTGCGACTTCTGTTCGGGTGATAGTACCAGGCTTTTGCCCGTTCCACTTCCTCCACCTCCATAATGGGAAGGGCAGTCGTTATCAAAGTTTTTCGGTTTATCGGTAACATAGTATTCCTTATTGTCATCAGGATTTTCATTGGCACAATAATCACAGAAATAGTATCCCACAAGGTAATCACCACCGTTATAAAAATGCCAGGTTGCACCTGTAGAAGTAAATTTATTGCCGGCTACAAGGTCATCGTTACCTTGTTTGGATTGGATTCCTGAAAATTTATAAGGATCACCATCCGGTTCAACATAAAAGTCGGCATAGTTGTCTGTGTTTTCGTTGCAGTAGTACGCAAGGCCATGTATAAAATCATTTGGAGGGGAGAAATTCTTCCCCACCGCATAATTCCCATAGCTCAAACCGTTGAAGTAGTTTTTATATACTTCGTCTGTTGCCTGGGTTTCGGCAATGCGGATACCGGTGGTTGTCCCGGCGGAGGCCGTTGGCAAAAAGTGGTTTTCCTCAATGGCAAAGCCGGTACAGCCCAATAAGTCTATCCCATAGCCTGATGATTTCGCCCCTTTTCCGTCGCATTCGCC
>JAJRTT010000211.1 GCA_024278155.1 Bacteroidota bacterium
CTCAAAACAGGGAGATTTCGGGTACTGTTATCAGTTCTGACGACGGCCAACCGATTCCCGGGGTTCAGGTGGTAGTTAAGGCAACCACTTTAGGAACCGTTACCGGTCTTGACGGAAACTACAAACTCAGTATTCCCGAGAGTGCCAAAGTATTGGTCTTTACCTTTATTGGGATGGCCTCACAAGAGGTTGAAATCGGAAGCCAAACAACAATTGATGTTTCGATGGATCCGGACATCCTGAATATTGAAGGAGTGGTTGTTACCGCTCTCGGTATTTCGCGTGAAAAGAAATCACTTGGTTATGCCACTCAGGAAATCAGTGGGGATGAAGTTAACAGCGTGAAAAGCGATAACTTTATCAATTCCATGTCAGGTAAGGTTTCCGGTGTCCAGATTAAAAACAACACAAACATTGGTGGTTCTTCCAACGTTATTATCAGGGGTTCTACCTCATTGACAGGAAACAACCAGGCTTTATTTGTAATTGATGGTATCCCGGTTGACAACTCAGTTGCCAACAATGCAGGGCAAACAAGCGGCAGGAGCGGATTTGACTATGGCAATGCTGCTACTGACATCAACCCCAACGACATCGAGTCCATCAACGTACTGAAAGGTGCCGCAGCTTCGGCCCTTTACGGTAACCGTGCCGCAAATGGTGTAATCCTTATCACAACCAAAAAAGGTTCAAAAGGCGCTGCCGGAACAAAACAAATTGGTGTGGGCATCAGCTCGAACGTAACCGTAGGTATTATCGACAAAAGCACTTTCCCTAAGTACCAAACAGGATATGGCGCCGGTTACGGCCCTTATTACAGTGGCGGCGACCATCCCGGTATGGAAGAAATCGATATTGACGGCGACGGTGTTGACGATCTCGTGGTACCATTTACCGAAGATGCTTCTTTTGGTGAAAAATTCGATCCCAATCTAATGGTGTACCAATACGATGCTTTTGAACCAACTTCACCTAATTTTGGCAAAAAAACCGCTTGGAAAAATGCTGAAAACGGGCCTATCGAGTTTTTCAGGAATTCGTTGACCCTTTCAAATAGCGTTGATGTATCGGGCGGAAGTGACAATTCCACATTCCGTTTGAGTTATACAAATACACGCCAAAAAGGGATTATGCCAAACAGTGAGCTGAACAGGAACAACTTCCTTTTCACCGGTGGCTATGATGTTCTCGACAACCTGACCATCACTGCTTCGGCAAACGTAATCAACACGAATACCACAGGCCGTAACGAAACTGGTTACAGCGGTAATATCCTTTCAAGCTTCCGTCAGTGGTGGCAAACAAATGTGGATATCACAGATCAGGAAACCCTTTATGACCAGACCGGTCTCAACTCCACATGGAACAGAAAAGCATATAACAATCCCGATCCTATTTATTGGGACAACTTCTATTTCCAGCGTTTTGAAAATTATGAGACCGATGTGAGAAACCGTATTATCGGTTATGTAAAGGTTGATTGGCAAATTACCGATTACATTAATATCATGGCTCGTGTTTCCGTGGATCAATACAGTTTCCTTCAGGAAGAAAGAAAAGCCATCGGTTCCGTGGCCGGTGAATTTGGTGTTGGACGCCTTGACGTAACTTCAGGTTATTCACGTTTCGACAGGAAATTCATGGAATCCAATATTGACGTCATGGCCACATTTAACAAAGATGTTTCGGAAAGCTTCAACTTAAAGGCACTTTTGGGTACCAACTTCCGTAAAACAACTTTTGATGACGTATATTCTTCAACCAATGGTGGTTTGATCGTTCCCGATCTTTATTCACTTGGAAACAGTATCAGTCCCATGTTGGCCCCTGAGGAAAACTTATCAGAAGTAGCTGTTAACGGTGTATTTGCGGGGGCATCCCTTGGATATAGGAGCATGTTGTTCTTAGATGCCACGATCAGGGAAGACTTTGCATCCACATTGCCTAAAAACAGCAACCATTTCTTCTATCCCTCGATTTCGACCAGTTTTGTGTTCTCCGAATTATTGGAAGCAGACTGGCTCTCCTTTGGCAAATTTCGCGTGAACTATGCTGAAGTAGGTTCAGGTGCAGGTTTTGCAAGGCTTACTGATACGTATGACCAATTTACAAGTTTCAATGGAAATGCACTCTTCTCACTTCCAAATTCAAAGAACAATGCGAATTTGGAAGAAGAAAGATCAAAAAGTTTTGAGGTGGGTGTCGCCATGCAATTTTTCCAAAGAAGGTTGGGTTTCGATATTGCCTATTACAAAACAAATACAGTTAACCAATTGATGCCGGTTGCTGTTTCATATGCTACCGGATTTTCAACGAAATATTTCAATGCCGGTGAAATGCAAAACAAAGGTATCGAGCTCCAGTTGAACGGTGTTCCCATGAAAAGCGATAACTTCAGATGGGATGTCACACTTAACTGGTCAAATAACCAAAGTTTGGTCGTGTCACTTGCTGAAGGCATAGAGAACCTTCAACTTGCGCGTTTACAAGGTGGTGTTACAATTAATGCCCGTGTAGGCGAACCTTACGGGACTATCCAGGGGACTGACTTTGTTTACATCGATGGACAAAAAGTAGTTGGCGACAATGGTTATTACCTTAAATCTGCAACTTCCGATCAAATCCTTGGTGATGTCAACCCTGATTGGATAAGCGGTATCAACAACCGTTTTTCTTACAAAAACTGGGCATTCAGTTTCCTTATCGACTGGCAACAAGGCGGAAGTATTTTCTCACTTGACCAGTATTATGGGCTGGGAACAGGGCTTTACGAAGAAACTGTTTTCACCAATGACCTTGGCAATCCTGTAAGGAATACCATCGATAATGGTGGTGGATTAATCCTGGATGGTGTGAAAGAAGATGGTTCACCCAACGACATCCGTGTACCCGGGAACAACTTTAGGGTATTTGGCTGGAACAAGAACCCAAATGCAGCTTTCATATATGATGCCACTTTTATTAAGTTAAGGGAAGTAGTCCTGACTTACAGTTTACCGGCAAGTATGTTGGAAGGCAGTAAGGTTTTCCACGGTGTTTCCTTTAGCCTTGTAGGCTCCAACCTTTGGATTATCAGTAAAGACCTTCCCCATGCCGACCCAGAGGCCAGTCAGGGAGCAGGTAATATCCAGGGATGGCAGTCAGGTGTAATGCCTTCTACCCGCAATATAGGATTTAGTGTTAATCTGCAGTTTTAATTAAAAAAAATTATACATTATGAAAAAAATATATTTAGTTTTTATTGTACTTATAGCGTTGACAGTGTCCTGTACAAAGAACTTCGAAGAAATGAACACGGATACAAAGCATCCGGTAGAAGTTCCGGGAGAAACCCTGTTTACTAACGCTCAGGTTGCACTTGCTGACCAAATAGCAAGTACCAATGTGAACCTCAACGTATGGAAATTATATGCCCAATACTGGACAGAAACCACCTATACGGATGAAGCAAACTATAATATCGTTAACAGGACTATCCCTGACAATACGTTCCGTACTTATTATCGCGATATCTTGGTTGACTTGAAAGATGCAAGTAAGATTATCGCTGAAGATGTTGCACTGACTGTCGAAGATGGTATTGCCAAGCAAAACAAACTTGAGATTATCAACCTGCTCAATATTTATACGTATCAAAGATTGGTCGATATCTTTGGCAACGTACCTTATACCGATGCTTTAAGCATAGAAACCACTATTTCACCGGTTTATGATGATGCCTTTAGTATTTACCAGGATTTATTGAGCCGTGTGGACGCTGCAATTGCAGCACTCGATGATTCCCAGGGAAGCTTTGGGGCTGCCGATCTTTATTATGCAGGTGATGTGGCCGCTTGGAAAAAGTTTGGCTATTCCCTGAAACTAAAACTGGGTATTGCATTGGCCGATTACAATGGAGATATGTCCAAAACAATCGTTGAAGCTGTTGCACCCAAGGTTTTTGCATCCACGGCCGACGATTGCAAGCTTGTTTATACCAAAACAACACCAAACACCAACCCTTTGTACGAAGACCTCGTATTGAGCGGAAGGGATGACTTTGTGCCCACAAA
>JAJRTT010000212.1 GCA_024278155.1 Bacteroidota bacterium
GACCTCAACCTGGGCGATATGATCCGATTGGTCCAACAAACATTTTACAATGGCAAATAAAACCCGAACCTCCGGTGAATTTTCCAATAACAGGGATTCTGAAGAAACCACGTTTATGTTGTTCTGAAGAAGGTGAGTTGCGGCAACACTCGCTTTTTTATTGTCACGGCACAAAATGGCCACATCCTTCAAACCGTACCCATCCTCTTTGGCGTAAGAGATTGTAGAGAGGATCTCCTGCAAATTCAGGTCTTCAAAAGAAGATCCGTCATTTTCAGTTGCAATAAATTTCAATTGAACCGAACCGCCCGTATTATTACCGTCAAACTTTTGTTCCTGGTTTTCATAGATCACTTGCAAGTTTTCAGGTAAATCCCCTGAAATCACACGGAAAAAGTCATTGTTGAATTCAACGATTTCCGCTTTTGAGCGAAAGTTCGAACTTAGGGTTTCCGGTTTATAACTTCTCTCCAAGCTATGTTCACGCTCCTTCAACAAAGGATCGTTACCCTTGTTGATGATTTTTGGCAAACCCGAAAACTGTTCCACTTCACCACCGCGCCAACGGTAGATAGCCTGTTTGCCATCGCCCACCAGCATATTGAAATTATCTTCGGCCAGGGAATTTTCGAGCAATGGCAACAAATTCAGCCATTGCAAAACAGAAGTATCCTGAAACTCATCCAGCATAAAATGCTTGTACCTCTCCCCCATCCTCTCATAAATAAAGGGTACCGGCTCCTTCAGAACAATTTCAGCAATACGTTTGTTGAACTCTGAAATATGGACTATTTCATTATCCTCTTTATACTCCTCCAATACCCTTTCAATTTCATTTAACAAGGCCAATGGATATAGATTTTTCAGTACTTCGTTGCGTACCAAATAATCTGGGTATTCCTTTTCGAGTAAAACCTCCAGTTCCTGGAACAAAGAAACCAAGCTGGATTTTATGGAATCAATGGCTGCGACATCGGATGCAGAGGCCTTTCCCGAGGCCCACTTATCCTCTTCAATGGTTTTCTTAACGTTTTTATTGGGCGGCAATTTATCAACAATCCCATCGGCCAGTTTAGCAAAATAATTGAAAATACCATTTGCCCCATAATAAAAAACCTTCATGTCCAAGCCTTGCCCACGGATCAAATCAGAAGCTTTCTTTGCAATGGCAACAACTATTTTTTCAAAACCCCGGACAGAAACCTCAAGTTTTTTACGGATTTCACCAAAATCCGACAACGACAAACCCCTCAGTTTCCCGATATGCTGCTGCCCGTCCTCTGTCAGTATCTCCTTTGAAATATCTGCCAGATCCCCCTCGATATGCCAGCTTTTGTCCCCTTCGGTTTTATGGCGGACAAAATTCACAAGGACATCCGTTAAAGCCTTGTCCGTCCCTACATTGCTGATCAATATGTCCACCACTTTCAAGATCATTTCATCCGTGTCCATTTCCACTTCAAAATTCAGGGGCAGGTGCATATCATGGGCAAAGGTCTTGATGATCTTATGGACAAAGCTATCTATGGTACTCACTCCAAAATCAGAATAATCATGAAGGATCAATTGAAGGCATTTTCCGGCATTGAGGGCAATTTCATTTTTATCGAGACTGGTCTCAAGAACCAGTTCGGGCAGCATGAATTTTACGGCAACTGTTTTTGGTTTATTTTCAAAATCAGAAATATCCTGCAAACTTGAAAGTATCCGCTGTTTCATTTCATTGGCCGCTTTATTGGTAAACGTGATAGCCAAAACCCTACGGAAATCCTTTGGTGAAAGGAGGATGATTTTCAGGTATTCCCTGACGAGGGTATATGTTTTGCCCGATCCGGCCGAAGATTTATATACGGAAAAGCTCAATGCGGTTTTTGTTTTCTAGTGCTGGTTAAAGAATTATTCATATGGTTCCTTTGGAAAACTGGGTAGCGGTTAAGGGCTATTCGTTAAGGGTTTTAGGCCTTAAGGGGTTTACCGGGTTTTCTTCAATTTGTCAGAAACCACTATTCGACAATAATAGTTTTCACATTGCCCGTTCTTTCATGGAATTTCAAGCTTGTGATATTGGACGGCAAAGAAGCAACAACCCCAAACTGGCTGATATAGAAATCTTTTCGCACCACAATGTCTTTGTTTACCGCTACCTTTACCCCGGTCCGCTCGGGAATACGATAAAAGAAACCCTGCCCATCCGATGATGCCCCTGTTTTTCCTGAAAGCACCTTGGTATCACCTGTACGAACAAATTCCAGATATACTTTTTCACCACCGCCTCCCGAAGGTTCGCTGACCCCCGTACGGTTCGAGAAATTAAAAATGGGTATCTTCCCTGTTTCGTCGTTTTCATCAGGGACAACTGTGAAACTATATGAAAAATCCTCTTCAAATTTAATCCCTGTAAACAGCGACAAATAATCTTTCTCCATGGTTTGCAACTCCTTGTCCATGTACATCAATGCACCGGCATCGTATGGCACTTCCTGATAACCCGTTAATAGGTTAAAGCGGTTTTCCCGTATCTTGCTGATCATGTTGGCCGCCTCCACGGCTTTTTGTTCATTGGATTTCTCTATCCAGCGATGTTCAAAATATTTCTTGATAATCACGGCGGTGTCCACCACTACTTTACGGATAATTGTGTCGGTTTTCTCGTAGAGGTTTGTTTCGGCAAAATACGAAAACAAATCATCGTACGCATCACCGCCCTTTTTGATTTTCGCAATCATTTCCTTTATTTCAGTGGCCCCATAAGAATTATCCATACCGAGGATCAAACCCGATTGGGAAAGCGAAAGCAACATGGACTTTCCTTCCTTTGAGACCTTATCGCTGATCTCAACAAAATAATAATTGGAAGGATCGGGAACAGCAAGCTGCGCAAGCTCCATACCCGTGATTTCATAGCTACTGTAATCGTTTAAAATCACATTGTCGAGATCAAGGTACCTGGCAGCATATTCGGCATAAGGGCCTTTTTTGTTTTCGGTCTTCTTAACCGTTACATCTACTTTAATGGCCGTTTTTGGAAGTGCGTACAACAAGCCTTTTTTCCCTGACAAATCCACAGATCCGTCCACATGCGACACATTTATTTGTGCAAAAACGCTATTAGCTATAAGTAAGGCCACAAAAACAGCTACAATTGGGGATTTCGTTGGTTTTCTTTTCATGATTAAAAACAATCTGTTATTTTTGATATTCAAAAGTAATTCATTATTACGTATCACATGAAAATAAATTGTTTGAATTATTCACATTGCCTTGATTTGTGGTTGATTATTTAATATATTTGTGTCTTTAAATTCTATAGATATGGAAAACAAATACCTATGTCCCAAATGCCGGGCGCTGTTGAATGTCCGCGAGAATATCGTTTTTTCTGCCGAAAATTCAAAAAAACAACGCGGCCTTTTTTTATTGAATGCCAATTTGGGGAATTACCAAATGTTGCACGATCCCGAATTCAAATATGAAGCCGGTGACCGCCTGGATTTTTATTGCCCGGTTTGCAACAACAGCCTGGGGATCCCAAAATTCAACAAAGACCTGGCAGAAATCCTGATGATCGACAAAACCGGTGAAGAGTTTGAAATCGTTTTCTCGGAAATAGCAGGAAAAAGGCTTACCATGAAAATACGCGACAACACGGTCGTGGAAAGCTTTGGCGATGATGCCGGTGAATTCCGGAATTACTGGGGCGAAGGGCCAAGGTATTAATAGTAGGGATTAAATTTCATCAATTTGAGGAATTGAAACCCGGGGTTCCAACCCAAATAAAAAACTTCATTAACTTTGCAAACAAAAAATCATGGGTACAACTGATTTAAGAAAAGAACTCCACAAATACATTGATAAGGCTGATGAAGCTTTTCTTAAAGTGGTATATGCCCTAAGTATAGAAAAAAAAACTTCTGATATTGTGGGATATAGACCGGACGGGAAGCCCTTTTCACAAAAAGAATTGAGGAACAGGGTCCTCACGGCATCAAAACGGGTAAAGGAAGGCGATTATATATCTCAGGAAGATATTGAAGAGGAGGTGGAAGGTTGGTGAAGGAAAAAAGCTACCAATTCGCTGGGATAGAAAAGCCAAAGAAAACCTGGACAACATATTCAACTATACAGACCTGGACTCAAAAATAGCCGCGAGATATGTAAAAAAGGAACTTGCTAAACTCGCCAATGGATTAAGCGATTTTCCGGAAAAGTATTCAAGAGAAGTTTTATTAGAGGGTGAACCAGGGAATTACCGATCAGTTGCGATGTGGAATTATAAAATCATTTACGAGATTACTGATGATTGTTTAATCATTGTTGATGTTTTTCATACAAGCCAAAGCCCATTAAAAATAAGCCGCAAAAAGGACTGATACCTTCACAATAAATCACTTAAACATGAAAACAAACAAAAATTGCCAGAGTTGCGGGATGCCGCTCAAAAAAGACCCGGAAGGCGGCGGGACTGAAGAAGATGGCTCAAGGAGCAATATGTATTGCAGTTATTGTTACGAAAACGGGGAATTCAAAAACCCTGAAATAACCGCTGAAGAAATGCAAGTCCTGGTTAAGGATAAATTAAAAGAGATGGGTTTTCCCGGCTTTCTGGCGGGGATGTTCGCCAAAAAGGCACCCAAATTGGGGCGATGGAAGAAAACATAAAAAAACCGGAAAATAAAATTTTCCGGTTTTTTTCGTGCAATACACCTTTTTATTTCTTTGGGGCACTTTTCAAAGTCTCCACCAAATAATCCCAGAATTTTTGCACAGTGGCAATATTCACCTTCTCATCCGGTGAGTGTGGGTGGCGGATAGTCGGCCCAAAC
>JAJRTT010000213.1 GCA_024278155.1 Bacteroidota bacterium
AAGCTTTCCGTTTCGGGCTTGCCCTTGACCGTTACGGGAAATGTGAAGGGGAAACAAAAATCCAGGACACTCGAACTCACCGTGAATTGTGAAAAAACAAAACTGAAAACGATTTTGCGGGAAATCCCGGCGCAATACCTGAAACCGATCAAAGATTTGGATTTATCGGGGAAGATTGCTTTTTCCGTCAAGCTCAACGGGAATTTTGCCGGCAACCACCTGCCTTTGATCAAACTTGCTTTTTCCGTTGACAAAGGAATGATGAAACTGCCGGTTTCGGGAATGGTGCTGAAAGACTTTACCCTGTCGGGAAAGTTTTCAAATGGGGAATTGCGTTCGCCAAAATCCTTTTCGCTTAATATTTCAGCCTTTAACGCAAAAATGAAAACCGGGTATATCTCCGGGAAAATAAGTATCCGTGATTTCGTGAAGCCAGATATTTCGGTAGAAGCGAAAACGGCTTTGGACTTGGAAGAACTGAACAGCTATTTCAAGTTTGGGAAAATAAAAGTGGTTTCCGGGAGGGTTGATTTGAATATTTCTTTTCAGAAAAAGCTAAACAGATTTGATAAATTCACCGTACATGATTTTATTTCGAGCCGTACCCGTGGCGAAATGAGATTGCACAATGCCAATTTTGAAATCAAGGACAGCCGGATCGATTTCCACGGTTTTGAAGGGGAATTCTCTTTTAGCAACAAAGACCTGATCGTCCACCGTTTATCAGGAAAGCTCTCGTCCAGCAATTTCACGTTGAAAGGGAGGTTTAAAAACATGACGCCCTGGCTTTTTATTCCCGGGGAGGAAATCGGGATCGATGCCGGGGTTGTTTCCGGAAATATCAATTTTGATGAGCTCCTGCTGGATTCAAATACCCGGCCGGATTCGGTTTATAAACTGGCCTTCAACGAGAATGTTAAATTTGACCTGGATTTTAAAGTGGGCAACTTTTCGTTTCGGAAATTCAGGGCAAAAAACGTGAAGGGCAATGTGGGGTTCGACCGGAAAAAATTAAAGGTTTCGGAAACCTCGTTTGAATCAATGGACGGCAGCTCATTGATAAGTGGATTGATCGATGGGACCAGTCCCGATAGGTTTTTGCTGAGATGCAATGCGGATTTCCAAAATGTGGATATCCATAAACTCTTTTATCAAATGGGAAATTTCGGTCAGCAGAACATCACATCCGAAAATCTTTCCGGTGAAGTAAACGCCAATGTTTATTTTAAGGCGGAAATGAGCCCTCAACTTAGGATTTCAACGGAAAGTGTTTATACGAGTGCCGATATTCAAATCAAAAACGGCGAGCTGCGAAACTATACACCGGTTTATCGGCTTGCTAAATTTATTAAAATGGAAGAATTGAGGAACATTAGCTTTTCAACCATTAACAACCATATCGAGATAAAAGACAAGGTGGTTTATATCCCTGAAATGGAAATAAATTCCAGTACTTTGAACCTGCAATTGCAAGGCTCGCATTCGTTCGACAACCACATTGATTATCATTTTTCGTTGTATCTGTCCGACCTTCTCCACCGGGAGAAAAAAGAAACAGAAAACCAGGAATACATCGTCCATGAGGACGAAAGCGGGAAACCACGGATATACTTAAGCATGACGGGGACCGCTTCCGACCCGGTAATCAAGTATGACACGAAAGCCGTAAGGAAAAATATAAGCAGCGATATCAGGAAAGAAAGGGAAAACCTGAAAGCGGTATTTAAAAAAGAGTTCTCCGGTAACAAAGAAACGGAAGAGGAAAGCCCGTATTTTGAAAAACAAGACAGTACCCAACGTGATTTCATAATCCAATGGGACGAAAAAGATGCCGATAGCCTTGAAACAACAAAGCCAAAGAAGAAAACCCAGAAAAAGAAATTGCCCGGGAAAAAGGATAAGGATTTTATTATTAGTTTTGACGAGGAGGAGGACGACACAATTAAATAGAATGCCGTCATTGCGGAGCATCCGCAGGAAAGCCTTGTGTGAAGGGATGCTTTGGCAATCTTCAGCAGCCGCAACATTGTACAGATTGCCACGAAACCCCTCACACGCCCCGGCCTTTCAGTTTTTCGCAATGACGATGGTTATTTAATTTTACTGGCCTAAATCGATAAATAATATAGCGCAATCATTTTCGTTTTGAAACAGTAACCTGGAAACTAAATCTTGAACAATTGAACATATACGCAAAAAAAAGGCGGTGGAAGTGGATACTATTTGGATTGGCTGTGGCAATTGTCGCCGTCTCTTTGTGGTACACCAATATCCTTGTTAGGAAAATCGCCAATACCGAAAGGGACAATGTCCGTATTTGGGCCGAAACCATTTATAAAAAAGCCGAGCTGGTAAATTACACCAATCAGTTTTTTACCCAGATACAAAATGAGGAACGAAAACGGATGGAGCTGATGGCCGATGCCTACCGGATTGTTACGGTGATGGAAAACAGTGATGTGCTAAGTTTTTTTATAAAGTTCATAAATGAGAATACCAATATTCCGGTGATTTTGACAGATGCCCACGGCAAAATCAAAAGCATCGTCAATGTGGACTTTGACATAGATACGGTGTCTTATTTGAGAGGGGGTTTAAAAGATGAATTCACTGTTTATCCACCTGTGAGAATAGATTATTTAGAAGACCAACATGATTTCCTTTATTATAAAAATTCACGGCTTTTTTCTGAATTGCGCCGTGTAATCGATGACCTGACCGATTCTTTTTTATCCGAAATCGTTATCAATGCAGCCTCAGTGCCCGTTATCATTACCGATAGCACAATGACAAAAGTCATTGAATACGGTATGCTGGACCCAAAAAAAGCCCAGGATTCAGTTTATATTATGGAGACGCTCGATCATATGGCTTTTGACAATGACCCTCTTGAAATCAATATCCCCCAACAGGGAAAACGCTACATCTTTTACCAGGATTCGGAACTGCTCACCCGCATGATGGTTTTCCCTTATCTGCAATTGGGGATCATTGCCTTCTTTCTGTTCATTGCTTACGTGATGTTCAGCTCGGCCCGGAAATCGGAACAAAACCAGGTTTGGGTGGGATTGGCAAAAGAAACCGCCCATCAACTGGGGACACCGCTTTCCTCGATGATCGCATGGATCGAACTCCTGAAAATGGAAGGCGTGGAAACCGGGACCATCGATGAATTGAACAAGGATGTGGAACGGCTCCGGAAAATCACCGAACGCTTTTCAAAAATAGGTTCCGCCCCGAGATTGAAAAACGAAAATATCGTGAAAGTCCTGTACGATAGTGTTTCCTATCTCCGTTCCCGGGCTTCCAAAAAAGTGAAATACCATATCAACCTTCCACCAGAGGGGAAAATCACCGCTCCCATCAACCTCCACCTTTTTGAATGGGTCATCGAAAACCTGTGCAAGAATGCCATTGATGCAATCGGGGGCGAAGGGAACATCACCATCGAAATCAAAGAGGAGGATAATCTGGTGGTCGTGGATGTTACCGATAATGGAAAAGGCATTCCCAAATCAAAGTTCAAGACCGTTTTCAACCCCGGATATACCAGCAAAAAAAGGGGTTGGGGGCTTGGCCTTTCCCTTGCCAAACGGATCATAAAAGAATACCACAAAGGCAAGATCTTTGTAAAATCGTCCATCCTTGACAAAGGGACCACCTTCCGTATTGTTTTGAAAAAAACCCAGAATAAATAGGGGGTTTTTTCTTTTCCATTCTGGAAGGACAACATATAAAAGCGCAGGGCTGCATTTCTTTCCGCCCTGTGAATAGACAATTGGAAATAAAAGGGCGAAAACCCGAACAATGTAGTATATGGACCAAGTAAAATACTGAATAGTTTTAAGAAAGTGCAATTTGTCGTACACCCGTCAAAAACAACATTGTAGATGAAAAAGATTAATCAACTAAAGATTATTTTAATTACACTCGGAATTTTTGGGATATTGGCTTTTGAACTGGCTCCCGAAAATGATGGAAACCCATCAACATATACCGGCCAACCGCAAACCTTGAAACCGAAACCGCAAGACAGGTATCCCGATCCGGGAAATGGTTGCCTTGCTTGCCATGAAGGCATTGAGCCCATTCGTGAACACGATTCGGAAATGATGCAGGCCATTTATAAAAAAGGGAAACGAAAAGGCGATCCAAATGGTTGTGTGATTTGTCATAACGGCGATGCCACCGAGGAACAAAACAAAGCCAAGGCCCATGTTGACATGATCCGGCATCCGGGCTCCATGTGGGCAAACGATAACACGTGTGGGAAATGCCACGATGAGCATGTTTACAACCTCCACCGGAACCTGATGCAAACCGAGGCCGGGAAAATACAGGGTGCAACCTGGGGCTGGGGGGCGCTGGAAGGTTACGATGTGAGGTGGGGGAATTATGACCTTGACGACCCGGATGGCCCCGAACCCAATTGGGGAACGGATGTTTACAAGGAATATATGCACAAGATGAAGAAAAAATACCCACAAGTGTTTCCCGATTCACTGATCGAACTTCCTTCAACAGACACTTCCATTTTGAGGGAACACCCTGAACAGGCTGTTTTCACTTATCTGAGGGGCGAATGCCTGCGTTGCCATGTGGGCGTGCAGGGGAAACAGCGCCGTGGTGATTACAGGGGAATGGGTTGTGCCGCCTGCCATATCCCTTACAGCGATGAAGGTTTGTACGAAGGCAACGACCCCACGATCCCGAAAGATGTTCCCGGCCATTTGCTTGTACATTCCATACAGTCTTCCCGAAAAGCCAAGGTTACCGTAAACGATATTACTTATTCCGGCATCCCCTCGGAACAATGTACTTCCTGTCATAATAGGGGAAAACGGGTGGGCGTTTCTTTTTTGGGGATGGTGGAAACCGAGTTTAACACCCCCTGGAACGCCGATGGCAGCGACCAACCCAAACTTCATGGAAAGCGTTATCAATATGTTCAGGAAGATGTGCACCACCGTATCAACAGCCGTGACGGAAACCCAAAAGGTGGATTGCTTTGCCAGGATTGCCATACTACCATTAGTATGCACGGAAATGGCAACATTGACGGGACTACACTTGCTACCGTCGAAACGGAATGTGCCGATTGCCACGGGACACCTGATAAATATCCCTGGGAATTGCCCATTGGTTTTCAGGACGAATATGAATTTGAAATCGGTGATGAACCTAGAGGCGTTACAGAGGAACTTTTGGAAGTTCAGGAAGATTTTTCCACGGTATATGAAGTAGAAGATGGCTATTTGCTTTCTGCCCGTGGAAACCCGTATGGAAATGTAGTCCGCAGGGGAAATAAGGTGATTGTCCATTCGGCCAATGGATTGGATTTTGAAGCCCCGGCCTTAAAAACCCTCAAAGAAGAAAATTCATGGCGAAACCCTGAAAAGGCTGTTACGGCCATGTGTAAAATAGGCGTTCATATTGATAAGATGGAGTGCTACACATGTCATGCAACCTGGGCACCACAATGTTATGGCTGCCATGTGCAGGTTGATTTTTCCGATAATAAATCTACCTTGGATTGGATAAAAGCCGGGAAAGCACATCATGCCAATGGCGAAACTGCCGAATCCCTTGGACAGGAAAACGAGATGATGATCCCCGGAAAATCACGTGAAGGGAGGACCTATGTCCGTTGGGAAGACCCTGTACTTGGCGTAAACGGGGAAGGAAGGATAACGCCCATCATCCCCGGATGCCAACAAATCACCACCGTCATTGGAAAAGATGGCGAAGCCCTTGTTTCAAATAAAATCTGGCGCACGCCTCCCGGAATGGAGAATGGAGGCGAAGAAGGACAGCGGGGAATCGACATGACCCCCGTGCAGCCGCATACCATCAGTGCAACGGCAAGGGAATGCATATCCTGCCATGCAAATCCAAAGACTTTGGGTTACGGTGTGGGCAATGGCAAATACATGAACGGCTATGAGAAAGATAATTTCATGGATTTACAAACTTCTGATGGGAGAAACCTGAGTAGAAATTCAAAACCCCAAATACCAAAAATCGGTGACCTAAGGATGGATTTGTCACAGGTTGTAACACGTGAAGGAAAACAATTGCAGACCGTTGGCCACCATTGGCCACTTTCTTCGCCATTGTCGCAACACACCAGGGAAAAGATGGAAAGGGTGGGTGTTTGCATCTCCTGTCATCGGGATGTACCGGACGGAAACGTTTTTGTAAAGGCAACTGCTGCTGCCGGCGAATTGCTTGGCATGATCCCACATACCGACCATGAACACATGAAATTGCTTAACGATGAAATTAAGTGGGCCGCCATGACACGGATTCTTTTCCCGGTTATAATTATTGTGTTGCTGATTATGGGATTTTGGATTTGGAAATTGAGGAAAAGGGTAAAGGATTAATTATACATGCCACCCTTTCAGGGTTTTGTAATTGTTCATATGCAATCACAGGTTTCCGTTACACTCCAACCTGTGCTGTTACATATCGGGGCTTCGCCCCTTTTACAAACAGGGGATTCAAAACACATGTCCAAAATGGATAGAACAAAGGGAAAAGGTATTTGCAAAAGGGATTGTCCTGAAAGGACAATATGTAAAAGCACAGGGCGGAATGAAATGCAGCCCTGTGAAAACGGACAAACGAAAAAGGGCTGAAAGCCCGAAAGGTATATAATAATGAACTTAACAAATGACATATATAGGATTGATTTAAGGATGTTACACTTTTAGAGTCCTATATTTTTTCTTTTTGTCACAGGCTTCCATTTTACCGAAACCTGTGCTGTTACATTTTGGGGCGATGCCCATTAATACAACTGACTTTGGCAGGAATCTACATCCATATCCCCTTTTGCAAACAAATTTGCCATTACTGCAATTTTTATTCGCTTGTTTCGGTGAAATACCGGCAGCCCTTTTTAAAAGCACTGTTAAAGGAGATTTTTATCCAAAAAGACTACCTTAAGGGGGAAACCGTCAATACGATTTATTTTGGGGGAGGGACTCCTTCATTATTGCCGGCAGACGATTTACAACAAATCATTGATTTGATCCATGAAACCCATCCTGTTCACCCTGATGTGGAAATTACCCTCGAAGCCAATCCGGACGATCTGGACAAAGCCACTGTCTCGGCAATTCAAAAAACAAGTGTCAATCGCCTGAGCATGGGTGTACAGTCTTTCAGGGACAAAGATTTGAAATACTTGAACCGGGTGCATAATGCCAGGCAGGTGATCTCGTCAATCAAGTTGGCCCAGGATGTAGGTTTTGGGAACATGAGCATTGACCTGATCTTTGGGATACCAACACTTTCCAATAAGAACTGGGAAGAGAATATCTCAACTTTCCTTGATTTGGACATTCCCCACCTTTCGGCATATGCACTTACGATTGAACCAAAAACCGCTTTGGAGGTTTTGATCCGAAAGGGAAAGATGACGCCTGTGGACGAAAATGCAACAGTTTCACAATTTCAGGTTTTGATGAAGGCCATGAAGGAATATGGTTATGGGCATTATGAAATTTCCAATTATTGCAAGCCCGGGTTTTATTCAAGGCACAACAGGAGCTATTGGTCAGGTGAAAAGTATTTGGGCCTGGGCCCGTCATCACATTCCTATAATGGGAAATCACGACAATGGAATATTGCCAATACCCGGAAGTATATCCAGGAAACCGATGAAGGGGAAATCCCTGCCGAAACAGAAACCCTAAGCATTGAACAGCAATATAACGAATACGTCCTTACCACGTTGAGGACAATGTGGGGCACGGATTCCAACTTCATCAAAAAACAATTTGGAAAGAAGTTCCTTGATTTATTCCTGAAGGCGAGCGGAAAATTTATTGAATCAGGAATGCTGGTTAAAACGGGCAATACTTTCATTCTTTCTGAAAAGGGGAAACTTTTTGCCGATGGGATATCCGCTGGGTTGTTTGTCTGATTTTTTCCTTCATTCAATAATTATTTATCGTAATTTTGTACTTCTTTAGCCCTGAAGCGAATTATATTATATTACTATGGACAAGACTTACCTGCTAGCTATTATTATATTTTTTTATATCCTTGTTTGCTATTTGTTTTCATTTGCAGGTAGAAAAAGGGAAATAGGAAAAAGGAGGTTGTTTTGGGTCAGCCTGTTTTTAACTCCAGTAATCGGCTTTGCAATTTTTCTTGGTTCCCAGGAATTAAAAATGAATTCCTATATCGAAAAGAAATATAAATGCGAACGGTGCGGATATGTTTTTAGCGATTATCATGAAAATTGCCCCTTTTGCGAGAAGGAAGGAATTAAACACGAGCTGAAGCCTGTAAACCAATTTATGACTTAAACCCGCAGTTATACTTTTCTCTTTCAAATAATTATATCCTTTCCCCACTTCATATATGTTTAGATTCGTTTACACAGCAATCATAGTTTTACTCATCGCCGCTATTGCAATTGCAGGATAGAAGTTCCGGGGCAAGAGGAATTCACATAGGATCGTGAAGGAAAACAACACATGGGAATCCCTATTGAATGGGAATGATGCCTATAACAAAAAACAAATTGTTTTTTTTGGTGATTCTGAAATTGCCCTTTGGCCTATGCAATCCTCGTTTGGAGTGCTCCCGTTAAAAAACCGCGGCCAATCAGGTGATTTTGCTACTCATTGCATAGCAAGATATAAGGAAGAAGTAATCAGCTTAAACCCAGATGCAATTGTTTTATTAATTGGCACCAATGTGATATCCTAAAATTGATTTCCCTATTTCTTATATATCCGGGTTCAGGATAATACTTCTTGAACACAATTTCATTAGGATTGTTTTATTAGGAGTTTTCCCAAATAATCCTTTTGCAATGTACCGCATTATCCTGTTTACTGTCTTCCTACTCTCTGTTTTGTTGCAGGATTGTATTGCAAGTCCACAAATTGATAGTTTAAAGAACGTTGTGGCCAGTTCAACTGATGATTCCACTAAAATCACAGTTCTATACAGATTGATTAAAATACAAAAAAGAACAGATCCATCCAAAGCAATTGAATTTGCTGACCAGGTATTATCTCTTGCAAAAAAAAACGATGACAAAAAGAATATTGCCACAAGCCTGCGTAAAAAAGCGCAATTGTTAAAAGCAATTGGAAAAATAAATGAAGCCGTTGCTAACTTTAAACATGCCATTCAGATATACAAAAGCATAGGCCTTAAAAAGGGAATGGCATATAGCTACAATAACCTTGGGATGCTTTATCAGGAAATTGGAAATTATGAGGAAGCACTTTTAAACTTCCAAAAATCGTTTAAATTGGGCGAAGATATTGAAAACAATCTGGTGATTTGCACAGGTTATAATAATTTTGGCAATATTTATTACAACCAATATAACTACACAAATGCCCTTTCCAATTACCTCAAGGCTTACGAAATTGCGGACAAAATGGATTTAGGGTTCCGAAAGGGCGACTATGCATCCAATATTGGCAATGCATATTTCATGGAGGGCAATTACCAAAGCGCTCTTGAATATTATGAGAAGGCCATAAGCATCAACGCAAAAAACAATAACCTGAGAGGGACAGCAAGGGTACTGAACAGCATGGGAAAGATATTTGAGGCCATTGGGAACTATGTGACGGCCCTTGAGTATTTTCAAAAATCCATGGATTTGAACAAGGAAATAAACGATAAGCTTGGGATTTCAGAAACCTTGCTCAGTATTTCTGAAATGTACAAAAACAACGGTGAATTTGATAAGTCGATTACCTATTGCATAAGATGCCTTGAAATAGCAGAACCTATGGGTTTTTCGGAGCAAAAAAAATGCAGTTACGAAAACCTGTATATTGCTTATGAACAAAAGGCGGAACCAGAAAAGGCATTGGAATATTATACGATGTTCAGGGATTTGGAGACTGAAATTTTCCTTCAACGACAAACTGAAGCCGTGGCCGATTTGCAAACAAAATATGAAACCGAAAAGAAGGAGAAAGAAATCGTTTTGCTCACGAAGGAAAATCAGGAACAAAACCTTCTATTGCT
>JAJRTT010000214.1 GCA_024278155.1 Bacteroidota bacterium
GAAGAACATTGATGATCAAACTATAGTTATTCGTCAGTGTACCGTGCCCGAGCACAAGGACAAGAAGATATACGACCTGCTGGGATATAAATACGTTCCATTCCACAGAAAATAATCTGTAGTGGTACCTGTAGAAATTTTAAAAAATGACTCGTCTTAATACCAGAGTGTTATGGATTTATAGCTGCAATGTGGGTTAAATGAATGGGATCCACTTGGAGTTGCTGATATGGTGGACGATGAATATGACGCAATTAATTTTTTAGCATATTCCGCTGTGGTTAACAGTGAAGAATTAAGTGAAATGAAAAAAACAATAAGTGGATATTTGACTAAATCAATGGAGATTAGTGAGACTGATGAAAAATTGGAAGAAATATCAAGGAAAACAAAAAACGCTGTACAATAACAAAAAATATAGTGCATTTGGCAAATAGTGCTGAGATTGAAGATCACAGCAATAAACAAACATAGTCGCAAATTGAACACGAAACGTTTCGAAACGCCCAACGTCACACATACTCACCATCCAGGATTGAAAATGCCACCCTAAACCATCAACAAGCTCAGCAATCCACTCTCACCAAAACCCACTTCCAGGGCAAAATCCAATTTTGGGCAACATAGATATCCTGCAATCAATGTAAATCAAGATTTGAAAGTTCTATTTATGCCATTAAAACCTACCCATAATTTTCATAAATATTTCCACCCAAAACTTGTCTGATATTTTTAAACCGCTACATTTGCAAAACAATTTTTCAGAAGTTGTATTAGTTTAAGTTTTAGTAATCATAAATTTTATTCGTATGAAAAAGAATGTAATAATTATCGGTGCTGCAGGAAGGGATTTCCATAATTTCAACACTTATTACCGTGGAAATGATTCTTACAATGTGGTGGCTTTCACGGCCGCTCAGATTCCCGATATCGACGGAAGAAAATACCCGGCCGAACTGGCCGGCGAATTGTATCCCGAAGGTATCCCGATTTTCGCAGAAGAAGATTTGCCGAAGTTGATCAAAGACTTTAAAGTCGATGATTGCGTGTTTTCATACAGTGATGTTACATATCAGTATGTGATGGCAATGAGTGCAATCGTAAATGCCAACGGGGCAAACTTTATTTTGCTGGGCCCTGAGGACACAATGGTGAAAAGTACAAAACCTGTTATTGCAGTTGGCGCCGTTCGTACAGGTTGCGGAAAAAGCCAGACTTCCCGTAAGGTAATCGAATACCTGATGGAGAAAGGCTTGAAAGTAGTTGCCGTACGCCACCCGATGCCTTACGGTGACCTGAACGAACAAAAAGTCCAGCGCTTTGCCACGGTCGAAGATTTGGCAAAACATAAATGTACCGTTGAGGAAATGGAAGAATATGAACCCCACGTAGTTCGCGGAAACGTAATTTATGCAGGGGTTGATTATGAAGCGATCCTGCGTGCCGCCGAACAAGATCCCGATGGATGTGACGTGGTTTTATGGGACGGTGGAAACAACGACTTCCCGTTTTATGTGCCCGATCTCAACATGACCGTTGTGGACCCGCACAGGCCCGGTGACGAACTCAGGTATTATCCTGGCGAGGTTACTCTGCGCATGGCCGATGTGGCGATCATCAACAAAATAGATACAGCCAGCCCGGAAGCTATCCAGCAAGTTAGGGAGAACATCGCAAAAGTTGCCCCTGATGCAATTGTCGTGGATGCGGCTTCCCCGGTAAAAGTGGACGATCCTTCGGTTATCAAGGGGAAAAAAGTCCTCGTCGTCGAAGATGGGCCAACACTTACGCACGGCAAAATGAAAATTGGTGCCGGTACGGTTGCAGCCCAAAAATATGGTGCCGCCGAAATGGTCGATCCACGTCCTTTTGTTGTTGGTAAACTTGCTGAGACTTTCAAGATTTATCCTGAAATTGGTGTTTTATTGCCAGCTATGGGGTACAGCGACGAGCAATTGAAAGATTTGGAAACCACCATCAACAATACCGAATGTGATGCAGTGGTCATCGGGACACCCATCGACCTGAACCGTATCGTGAAAATCAACAAGCCCAACACAAGGGTTTATTATGATCTTCAGGAAATCGGGGAGCCTTCTTTGCAGGGCATTATTGATGATTTTGTGAAGAAGCACAATCTCGTATAATTTATGTTTGCCCATAATGTCCGATTTCTTCGTAACGCTTGCTTTTAAATCCAGTCATCCCGCACATGCGGGACTCCTGTCTTTAAATACTTCGCAAGCCTTGAACTCGAACATTCTGAACCAAACATCAACTTTAGTATTGATTATTCAAAAAAAAGCGGCTTTTAAGCCGCTTTTTTTGTTTTCAACAAAAAATTAACATTGGGACAAAACATGGATTTATGTTGTAATTTTATCGCCAATAAATATATGCTATATCCAATACATCAATATCTGTTGTTTTTTAAGTTTTGGTGTGAAGGTAATCAACGTCAATATTAATATAAACTTTGTTTCTTTGTGCCTTAGTGGTGAAAATAGAAAATATGAAAAACAAAAGCCTTGTTTCGATCAACGACATCCAAAAAGAACAATATCAGGAGATACTTGACCTTGCCGAAAAATTTGAGGAAAACCCCACACAAAAAATCCTTGAAAAATTCGTAGTTGCAACCCTTTTTTTTGAACCTTCCACCCGGACGCGCCTCAGTTTTGAAAGTGCGGCTTCGCGCCTCGGGGCCAAAGTGATCGGCTTTACCGATGCTGCCACTTCAACTGTGAAAAAGGGGGAATCCCTAAAGGATACCATCCTAACGGTGAGCAATTATTCGGATATTATAGTGATGCGACATCCAAAGGAAGGAAGTGCGCGGTATGCCAGCGAGGTTTCGCCCGTTCCTATCATCAACGCAGGTGACGGTGCCAACCAGCACCCAACACAGTGCCTCCTCGATTTGTATTCCATCCGCAAGACACAGGGAAGGTTGGACAATATCAACATTGCTTTTGTGGGTGACTTGAAATATGGCCGGACCGTCCATTCCCTGGCAATTGCGCTCACGAACTTCAACACGACTTTCCACCTTGTTTCGCCGGAAGAGCTTAAGTTGCCCAGCTCGGTAAAGCGGTACATCAAGCAAAAAGGGTTGAAATATTATCAATATTCCGAGCTGGAGGAAGTAATCCCAAGTGTTGACATTTTGTATATGACCCGCATCCAACAGGAGAGGTTTTCGGACCCTTTGGAGTTTGAAAGGGTGAAAAATGCTTACATTCTCCGCAAAAACCATTTGAAGTATTCCAAGAAAAATTTAAAGGTATTGCACCCCTTGCCGCGCATCAACGAAATTACCGAAGATGTGGACAGCGACCCCAAAGCCTATTATTTCCAACAGGCCCAAAACGGGGTTTATGTGCGGCAGGCTTTGCTGGCGACCATTCTTGGTGCTTGAGGAAAATAAAAACACACGGGTTTATAAAGAAAAACAATGATTATGCTTCAATGATTAAAGGATAC
>JAJRTT010000215.1 GCA_024278155.1 Bacteroidota bacterium
ACCAGTTCCCCTCCCACATCCATTAACTTATCATGAAGGCTTCCTGCGGTTTCGTCATTTTCGATCTGCACTTTTTCCTTCAACAGTATCCGTCCGGTATCTATTTTTTCATCAATAAGGAAAGTGGTAACGCCCGTTTCTCTCTCCCCATTTATAATCGCATGGTTGATGGGGGCTGCACCACGATATTGCGGTAACAGGGACGCATGCAAATTAAAAGTCCCGAGAGGTGGTATTTTCCAGACCACTGCGGGCAACATCCTAAAGGCGACCACGATTTGAAGATCAGGTTCTAAATTCTTAAGTTCAGCAATAAACCCCGGATCCTTCAAATTCGTTGGCTGTATAATATGCAGCCCTTTCGTCAAGGCAAATTCCTTTACCGCTGAAAATTTGATGTTCCGTCCCCTGCCGGCAGGTTTATCGGGGGCGGTAATAACACCCACAACTTCATAGCCCTCATTTAAAAGTATTTCGAGGGAAGGAACAGCAAAATCGGGCGTTCCCATAAAAACAATGCGCGCGTGCTTTTTCATTTGGTCAAAAAAAAACCTGCTCTATCCGAACAGGCTTTCTGATTTTTCAATTTCTTTTACAATTCACCTAAATTAGCCTTGGCCCGGGCAATATATTTATCCATGTCCCTCGACTCTTTGGCTTTTGGGAACTCTTTCTTGATCCCTTCGTAAGTATCCAATGCTTTTTGCCAGTTGCCCATAATTTCGTACGACCACCCGGCTTTTACGAGAAATGCAGGGGTAACAAAATCATTTTTGTTTTTATTGGCGGCCTTTATGTAATAATCAACTGCTCTGTCCGCATCACCCAGTTGCATATATGAATCGCCAATTGCGCCCAGGGCCATACTGGAAAGTACCTGATCTTCGGAACTGAATTTATTGAGATATTCAATGGCTGTTTCGTATTCCCCTTTGTTCAAATAACAAATCCCAGCATAGTATTTGGCAAGGTTCCCTTCTTTTGTCGAACCATAATCATCGATTATTTCCAGAAAACCTAAATTTACACCATCCCCGTCCAATGCCAGGTCAAGTGAATCCTGCTCAAAATAGTATTGTGCATTGAAGATAGCTACTTCCGCGGCTTTCTCCTTGGGTGCCATAACATACTTTTTATAGCCAAAGAACGCAAGGATAATCACGATAACACCACCCACGATATAGGTAAGGATCTGTTGGTTCTTTTCGATAAACTGTTCGGAACTACTGAGTGCTTCCTCTACGGCCACTATCCGTTCTTCTGTGTTGTCTTTCTTTTTTGCCATTGTATTTTCAAATTTGGGCGCAAAGATAATTTTTTTTTACATAAACAACACTTAATATTTTTTAATTTTGCAAAGGAATGCTATATCAACAGAAAATAGAATTACTGGATTTTCTTTAAAGCTTTGTTTCGGAAAACAAAAAAAGCCTGTTTCAAAGGATAATTGAGTTCAGGACCCGTTACATCACAGTGGTACTTGAGGACATTTACCAACCTCACAATGCAAGTGCCGTCCTTCGCACCTGTGATTGTTTTGGCGTACAGGATGTTCATATAATTGAAAACAGGAACATGTACGAAGTGAACCCCGATGTTGCCCTGGGTTCCTCAAAGTGGCTCACACTTACAAAATACAACGATGGGGAAAACAATACGCTGGAAACCATTAACAAACTGAAATCAAAGGGCTATTCAATAGTTGCGACCACACCGCACAAGAACGGCACAAACCTCGACCAACTTGACCTAAGTAAAAAAACCGCTTTGTTATTCGGGACAGAGTTAAAGGGGCTTTCGAATGTTGCCCTCGAAAGTGCCGATGCCTTTGTGAAAATCCCAATGGTCGGATTTACCGAAAGTTTCAACATATCGGTTTCTGCCGCCATCATCCTACATCGACTTACCGAAAAACTGAGGGGATCAAATTACAACTGGCAACTTACCGATGACGAAAAACTGGACATCCGGCTGGATTGGGCAAGAAATGTAATTAAAAACCCGGATTTGGTGGAAGCAGCGTTTTTGGACAAAAAAACCAAATAAAAACTATATTTGTTTTCCGGGCTTATCATTTTGGACAAAAACCCCGAACATAATATTTGCAAATATATTCAAGATTAAATACTGTAAAATGCCGTGGGTAGAAAAAAAATTTATAATTTTACGGAATTCAAATAATCATAAAAAAACATACTTATGGGAAAAGGGGACAAAAAAACGAAACGAGGCAAAATCATTATGGGCAGTTCGGGCGTGAAAAGGCGCAGGAAAAAAGGGAATAGTTATGTTGCCCCTCCGAAGCCTGCAAAAAAGGAAGTGAAAGAAGAGGAAATGGTTGCCAAAAAGAAAACCGTGGCGAAAAAGGCAGAAAACAAAAAACCTGCTGCAAAAAAAGCTACCGCCAAAAAAACGACAAGCACTAAAACAACAGCAAAAAAGACAACAGCATCAAAAACAACCGCAAAGAAGAAAGAGGATATAGAGGAAAAAGAAACAGAGAAAAAATAGGCAGAAAGCAGTTGGCGGTAGGCAATGACAAAAAGAAGTTGGCAATTTGCAGTTAGCGCAAAAACAGTAGCAGGAGATCACAGGTTTCCTGCTATTTTTTTGAACGCCTCCCCCCTTTCCTCAAAACTTGAAAACATATCATAACTGGAAGCAGCAGGCGATAAGAGACAGATTTTCCCCCGCCGGGTATTTTCTTTGATAATATTCCCCATCTCTTTAAAACCTTTGATGGGAAAGCAGTTCATTCCAGGATGTTTATCTTTCGAATAGATTTCTTTCAAGATACGTTTCCCGGCTTCTCCAATGAATATAATATTCCTCAAGCACCCTTCGAGCAGAAAGTCCACCAATCCCTTGTAATCAATTCCACGGTCTTTTCCACCAAGAATCAACGTATCCACTTCTTTCAAGGTTTTAACGGCTTCAATTACCGCCTCTGGGACCGTGGCAATGGAATCATTGTAAAACCGGATACCTTTGAATTCACCCATATATTCCAGGCGATGTGGCAATCCCTTAAAACCTTTGACCGCATCCCGGATCGCATCATTTGGCACACCCATTTTCCGGCAAACCAAAACAGCGGCCATAATGTTCATCAGGTTATGACTGCCCGGCAATTGCTCCCTGTCTCTTAGATCAAGTAGCTGGATTTGGTTCGGGGATATTTCACCATTTTCATTTCCAACAATCCCATTTCCTGTTTTTTTGACCATGGAGAAGGAAAGAAGATTAGTGGCAGTAACCCCTTTTTCAACTTGTTTTGAAATAAGCGGGTCATCACCATTGTATATAAAGTAGTCTTCTTTGTTTTGAAAACGGGAAATATTGAACTTGGCATTTTGGTATGCCTCATATGTCCCAAAATGGTCGAGGTGCTCCTGGAAGATATTCAGCAAAACGGCATAATGTGGGGAAATGGAAATATTCTCCAATTGATGTCCCGACATCTCAAATACGATTTTTGTTTTTTCATGGATATCATCTATCATGTCAAAAGGGGGAACACCGATATTCCCAACAAGGACCACATCATCAAAATAAGCCGACAAGATGTGATAAATCAAACTGGAAGTCGTGCTTTTTCCTTTGGTCCCGGTTATGCCAATGGTTTGCTTGGGGAACAACCCAAGAAAAAGCTCAGACTGGGAAGTGACTTTTTTGGCATTTATATTTGTGGGAATGAAATGCCTTGGAATCCCGGGGGACTTAATAATCAAATCGTATTTATCCAATCCAATCAGGTACCCATCTCCGGAAATCAGTTCACAAGCCCCGATACCCTGGAATTTATCCGGCAAAAAAGCTTCCTTGTTTTTATCGGCAATTGCAATCTTTGATTCAGGAATAAGTTGTCGGACCAGTTTATAGCTTGATTGTCCCTCTTTTCCAAACCCAAGGATAAGGATGCTGTTATTCCCCAGTATTTCCTTTAGTTTATCCTTCAAGGGGTTTTTGTTTTAATATGTTCAAAAATTCGGGAGATAGGCAATGATTGCTTTCAAGCCCAAGCAATTCCTGCTTTAAACCACCTTCCCCATAATCTTTAAAGGATTTTTGA
>JAJRTT010000216.1 GCA_024278155.1 Bacteroidota bacterium
CATTTTGAAACGGAAGGATCATATTCCATATTTACAAACAACCTGAATTCCATTGGCAGTTCCCAAAACAATAACAGCTTCACCGAAGTGAATGCCTCCACCCAAATGTTCCTGGCCTTGCGGAGCAGTTTGAAATACCGTTCGAAAAAAGGCTTGATGTTTGGCCTGGATTACCGGAGGATCGATCCCAATTATAAATCAATGGGCGTTTATTTCATAAACAACGACCTGGAAAATCTCACCTTTGCAACGGGATTCAGGCTTTTAAAAAAAAAATGCGGTTTAAAGGGAGTTTCGGGATCGAACGCAACAACCTGAAAGTTGCACGCAATGCCACAACGAAAAAGCTTATTGGCTCTGCGAACATATCCTATGACCCGGTACGTTTATTTGGCATCAACCTCACTTATTCCAATTACAGCCTTAACCAATCTGCGGGCAGGGTTCAGATTGCCGATTCGGTAAAACTGTACCAAACCAACAGCACAGTGATGATCATGCCCCATTTCCAGTTTCAGGGAAAAGGGGGCAAGACCAACCATTTTATCAACCTGCTTTACACACGTATGGGCCTGAACGACAAAAACCCGGTAACCGAAAACCTGATGGGTTTCAAGGTAACGAACATCATTCTGTCCTATAACCTGGGTTTTGTAAAACCCGGGTTGGGGCTTATCGCAAGTATCAACCTGAACAATGTGGAAATGGCCACCGGTAACAGCAGCAACAATGGATTTACGTTCGGTGTTACAAAAAGCCTGTTGGAACAAAAACTCAGCCTCTCATTGACCGCTACCTCAACCCAAAGCAAAAACGATATTGAAAAAATATCCATATTCAGCCCAGCTTTCAATGCAAACATGAAATTGGGCAAACACCATAGTTTCCGGTTGAAATTATATATGATTTCAAACCAGAACAAAACAGATAATTCCAAAACTTTTACTGAACAAACAGGAGACTTTAGTTATGTATTCACTTTTTAATACTTCAAAAGGAAAAAGAAAATCACGGATATTGATATGGCTCTTGCTGTTGCCGGTACTTTCATTTGCCCAGTCATATCCGGTGATGGTAACCGCACTTGTTTACCCACCGTACTCAACACAATTCTCTTATTATGTTGATCACCCCAACAAAATAATGGTGAGCCTTTTAAATACATCGCCCCAACCACTTGAAGTTTATCTTGCAGGGAATTTCTCGGGCGACAACGGAATTGACATACGTACAGAAGATGGTTACAAGCCCGCAACACCAATCTCCCTGATGCCCAATATCCCTTTTCAATTGACACAATATAATATTGGCGATGTTTTTTCCACAAACAATCTTGTTTATTCGGGGATTACACAGAACGAATTAATGAATATGCAGGGATTGCCCGAAGGTAATTACCAAATATGTTTCACCGCTTTTGATTTTTATTCCGATCAGCAACTCTCGGCGGACCAACCTGGGGGATGCTCCAATTTTTTCATTATCCAATATGTGGATCCTCCCGACATCATACTTCCTTATTGTGGCGACAGTCTGTTTGTTTCAACCCCACAGAATATTTTGTTCTCCTGGACACCGCCGGTCGGGGCCGGCCCCGAAGTATATTATCATTTTACCATGGTTGAAATGTACCCCGGTGACAGAAACCCCAACGATGCGATTGCCTCGGCAGTACCTCCTTTTTTTTATGATACTGATGTAACAAGCAATCAGTTGCTCATGGGCACATCCGAGCCTCAATTAATGGTAGGGCGTTCATACGCTTTTGTGGTGCAGGCCATCGACCCTTACAATCAAATCGTGTTCAAAAATGAGGGTGTAAGCGAAGCTTGTTGGTTCAATTATAAAGACAGTGGCACTTCGTTCGTTCAATCCGACAGCCTTCCAATTGTTGATTTGGGCATTGACGATTTCATCGGCGATTTTGAATTGATCCCCAATACCATTATAAATGGCCAACTATTGTACAAACTGGCCTCTTATGCAGGAAGCGGGGCTTCAGGTGGGGGTATCCCTTCAGGTTATGGCGGCGGCAACAATGGGTGGGATTACCAAAATATGGTAAATTTCAATATGGTGAACGGCGGCAATGCAAACAACAACAACCTTAGCATAGGTGGGTTTGGGGACATGGGTCTTCAACAAACCGGTGTGGGCAATTTTTCGCTGCAACCACCTTATGGAACAGGAACGATAAATGAATCCGTAATCGACCCGGGAAGTGCCGAACCTTTGCGCAACACGATGATAAGGCTTGTCGTGCGGTTCGGCCTTGTTGCAGGTGATGGTTTCTTTTATACGCGTGCAGGCCTGACCGGGTCGGGTGCCGGTGGAAGTATCAATGCAAATGGATACAAGTTTTATGATCTTTTCGGAAATGAAGTAAGTGTGCAAAAAGTACTTGGTACGGTCAACAAAGTACTGGATGTTGTAACAACAGACACCCAGGGGAATTACTCATTCAATTTCCAGACCGATTTCTTTTCAGGCCCAATCTATGCCGCATCCGGTGCAAATGGATTTATGCAGGGCGACCTTAAAGGGGTAATCAGTCTAAAGGTGGAAGTGATCAATCAAAAATTTTGCAGTCCCGATGTGGAAATATTTGCCAAACCGGGCGATGCACTTGATATCCCTTCACAAGTGGCCTTGATAAAGGATTTCGACCTTCATTTAAAGGTTGTCTCTGAATACGATGAGTATACTGGAAACCCTGATGACAATACAATTTATGTAGGGCATGATATAAAACCCAAAGCCATTCCGGGCGGCGAACCCATCCCAAAAGCAATCGTGAAAGTTTTAAGGGACGTTCAACAGTTGAACAACGAACACCCATCTATCCTTCTTGCCGAAGGCCAACAGCTTGGCAGCATTACAAACAACGAGAATGGTGAGTTTAAAGATGTTTTTATCGGGCAAACCGATATTGAAGGCAATATTGTCATACCCAAATTGGTAAAGCATTGGGCAGTGACCGATGGGGAAGACCATAGCCCCTATTTTTTTAGCGTACGCACCCGTTCGGAACAAGCCGATAGTGCTTACGAAAACACATTGTACAATTATTTACCGTTTTTTGGGGATATAACCGGGATACGGATAAGTGTTGAATCATCGGGAACTCAATTATTGGACGATGATGCAGGTTGGAACGGCTATGCCCCGGTGACCTATAACCATTTTTATATGCCGCCACAATCCGCAACTGACCGTGAAGTCCGGCTTGAGGCCGCGCCCCCCGAAATAAAGGGACGGTTGATGGTTGAGAGCAACATGGAGAACATTGGTTTGCCAGATGCGGAAGTCAAGCTTTATGCCGCTTACACCAACGATATGCCCGGCTTGTTCGAAACCAGGACATACACCAATAATTCAGGTTTTTTCAGCTTTAAGGACCTTTTGGTAAATGTTGATGAAAATGGTGTTGCACGGGGGCCTTTCCGAAGGATAAACATCCCCCATCCCATGTACAAATCAATCACCTGGCCGCCACAGGATGAATTGGCGCTCAATTTAAAATACGGAGAGCTGTATTTCAAGGAATTTCAGATGGAGCCCAAGCGCTTGCTAAAGGCAAAAGTGGTAGATGAAAATGGAAATGCGGTGGCAGCTTATGTAAAGGTGCTTCCCAACAGCCCCTATGTAAAAACCGAACCGCGCTACGAATATGACGACAATGGGAATATCTATGTCCAATACGAGTTTGTTGACGTTCCCGTTGTTGGCTATGGCGTAAACCGTATCGAGGTACAACCTTTGTCGAACCAATTTTTCCCCGATACCATTTCGTTGGCACAATTGCCCGAAAACCCCAACGAAAGGATATCGCTGGAGGTTTCCAAAAAGCTGCACCGTTTGAAACTACAAGTTAAAAACATGGAAACGAACGCAACCATTGCCAATGCCGATGTAGTTGTTGGTGACACCTTGGTTTATGGGAAAACCGATCAGTATGGTTATGTCGAGCTCTTGTTCCCTTCGCCCGGTGAACAATTCCAGATAAAGGTCATCGCCGATAATTATACACCTACACAGGTTAGCTATAATATTCCTGTCGGCAACACCTGGCATTACGAATACCTTGGATTGGAACCAGCCACCAGCATTTCCGGTAGCATCACGCAAAAAAAAAGTGGACAGCCCATTGACAGTGCATTTGTATATATCCGTTTGCAAAGTACTGATGGCCATTCGGTCTATCTTGAATCCTATTCCGCTGCGGATGGGAAATACACATTGCACGGTATCCCCATGTCGTTGACAAATACAGATATCCATGTTGTAAAAGAAGGGAACAACCCAAGTTATATCGGTGTTGTTGAAAGTATTGCGATCGATCCCTTTGCTTATCCCGTACCTTCCTATGATTTTCAACTAACAGCAGCAAACAATATCGACCTGTCCAACATTTGGGGATTTCCGGTCAGTATCGAATCTATGGTTTCAAAAGCGGGACATGGGACTTCGATAAGCGGCTTCTTTCATGACCTGCCCACAGTCCCCGGTTTTGAAACCTTAAATGAGAATGAGAAGGTTTATTTCAAAAACATAAAAATTGACCCTGCACCCGCCAATCACAAAATCAACCCTTTAGGCAGCACGCTCACCACCGAAACATTTTTTGTCCCGATCAAGATAAATGGCGGCTTTGAAGGCAAGTTCCATGTCCCTTCAACTTGGCTCAACCCACAAAAACTTGAACTTAAAAAAAATGGGGACAATGGCTCAATTTCCGGGGCATTGTTGCTCGATTTGGCCTCGTTCAAATTTGCCTATGATTTCCATGGCGATTTTTACCTTGGCGACGACACCCTTCACAACGATATAGCACTGTTCAAAAGTATTTCATCGGGTTTTCCCGGTCTCTATCTGGCAAAAAAATACATTTTCGACCTGGGTACTTCCTTCAAGCCAATCCCTGTCAACAATTTCCGGGTTTTCGGCTTCAATGCCTCATCTGATTTTGAATCGGCATTTTACCTTGATAACGCAATCCATATCGGGACTACGCTCCATACCGACATTCAAATGGCAAATGGTATGCCTTCGCTCGATTTAAAAATCAATGCCGGGGAAGTGGAAATAACAAGGGAAAACATCGAGGTAAAACCCAATGCGGGGAATTTGATTTCCTTTGACCTGGAAGATTGGAAAGTAGAAAGCAAAAGTGGTTGGTCTTTCGACAAAACAAGGGACGCCATTGTAATCCCAAAAGGATTGATCCTGACCGGGCTTGGCGTTGACGCTTCCATAAAGGGGCTGAACATCCGTCCCAATGCCCTTCGGGAAGGGGAAATTGATATGGAAGGGGGATTGTCACTTGGTGGGATAACAAAACTTGAACTTGCCAATGGACTGGAACCCAAGTTCAACTACGATGCAGGAGTGGGACATTACAGGATTAGCATTGTGGGCAATGCACAGGGACCCGCTGCATGGGTAAATCAATTGCCAACCACCAGCGACCGCCTTGAATTTACCTCCATTGGGATGTTAAGTGACAACTCATCCGTCCTAAGCCTTGGCAAACATATGGTTTTCCACAATGTCTTGGATATTTTCGTTGATCAGATCATGACGGGCAATGGGTTCTTCAGCCTTGCGGGAATGCCCGATCTTGGCATCCCCGGCTTTGTACCGACACGGGCCGTTATGACATTTACCAAGCCCAACGGGCAACTCCATGCCAAACTGGAACCTTTGAACGGTGCAGTTGACTGTAACGGGAATGTAGTTTATAAATTGGAACAGAAAGAAACCTCACAGAGCCTGAGCAATAAAAAATATACGGCCTATGGAGAGTTCTTCATAAAGCCACCACCGGGCGAACCAGGGGAAAAACTAAGCTTGAAAGGTTTCCTGACAAAAACACCCGGCAATTGTTATATTGATGCAATTCCCGGTACCATAGAAATAGGGAAAGAAACCATGAACGTGATTGATGGGAATATTTCCGTAAGCAATGATAGCTGGGGAATCCTGAATTTCAATTGCAGCACAAACTCAACAGGACTTGACGATGAAAATGTGATTACTTACACCGTGCATGGAGGGATTGAAGCCGATGGTCCGGGGATCAAGGTAGATCAAATCGAAACCCCACTTGGCAACTTGAACATGGCCTATTTGTTTCCTGAAAAAGCTTTAGTGGGAAGCCTGACCATTAATGGCCCATTGGACATGGGGTTTGCTTCCCTTCAAAGCGGGGCAATGGCAATGCGGTTCGATCCCGGTGGTTTTTATATGGCCTTTTCCGGGACAATCAATATGTTACAGGAGCAGTATCTTGGCGGGTTTGTCCTTGGCGATTACAGCCATGATTTAAGTGACGTGGTTTCACCTATACTTAAAGATTTTAAAAAGAACCCACCCGATTTTTCTTCTTTGCACGGGTTTTATGCCATCGGGCAACGGAACCTGATCAATGCCTCCTTCCCTATTCCTGTTGCACCCCCAATCATGGTTGGTGTAAAAGCCGGCCTGGGCGGATACACCCGTTTTGATTATGCCAACCCCCAGTTCACCATCGGGGGATATGCATTTGTAGATGCCATTGGAGGTATCAATGTTCCGCTCTGCGGGTTTGTAGGTGCCGAGGCACATACGTTCTTTAATGTTGAAGGGGGATATGAAAACAACGTTATGTTTATACAATCCTGCGGTTTGACCAATGTAGCAGTAGGTGCATGTGGCCTTAATGGCTCCATCAACATCATAAATAAAAACAAACTTAGCAGCAACGGAGACAATGAGTTCTCTTTGGGACTGGGTGGAAATTGTGATTGATTATTTTAAACATACTAAAAAACATATATCGTGAAAACCATAAACATATTTTTTCTGTTTTTATTCCCCTCTTTGCTTTTCGGACAGGGTATTACACTGAAAAAGTCAATCAGCGACAGCGATTATCCGAAAATCAGCTGGCAAACATCTATAAACATCGACACTACTGCATTTCGGGTATTCCGTGCAAAAGTTGAACACGATATGTTTGTAGAAATCCACACTATCCATTTTGTCAGCAAACCAAACGGGAAAGATACAATGACCTTTACGGTATTTGATACTACCTTGCTTCAAAAAGGGCTTTACATGTATTACATAAAAGCTATCTCAAACAATAAGCAGGTAAAATCGGAAATTGCCTATGGACATAACTACGGGCTACTTCCCCGGCCCCAATTGGCATTTTTTAAATCTACACCCCTGGACGACAGGAAAGCAGTAAAACTTGACTGGAAACTCAATTTTGACCAAACCACCAGCAGTATGGAGCTTTTCCGGAGCAAGGCCTACGATACGGGATATATCAAAATCACCGACCTGGGTCCGGATATGGAAACATTCACCGATGTTATCCCTTTGGCCAACGAGCCCTGGTTTTATTTTATGCTGATCCATGACTATTTTGGCAACCAAATCCCTGGAACAAGGATTCCGGCATTTGCAACCTTTGCCGAAAAGCCCATCCGTCCACAAAACATCATAGGGCATTTCCATAACGACACTTTGTTTATCAATTGGAAAAACACCGGAAAGAACATTATCGGCCACAGGGTTTACCGCAGCATCGGCAACAAAGAATTCCGGCTCCTGAACGGTATGGCCCCGTCTTTGTCCGAAAACACCGTTTTCGCGGATACCAGCCCTGAATTGAAAAACGCCACGACCCTAAGATATTATGTGCGAAATGTGAGCGATGGTTTTATTGAAAGCAATAGTTCCGACACCTTGCATTTTCATATTCCCGAACATGAAACAATACCGCCCCCGAAAGAGATGGATATCATTACGGTCAAAAACGGAAACGTCAAACTGTTTTGGCTCCCTCCGGGAGAAGGCTTTGTGCAAGCGTTCAATGTGTACCTTATCGACCCAAAGGGAGATACTTCGCTATTGAACAATGCCCCGGTCACGCAAAACCATTTTGCGGATACCATTTATCGCACCGAAGGCAAATACCATTACGAAGTCGAAAGCATAGGGTTTGCCGGCAAGGTTTCAAAACAAAGAAACCGAAAAACAATCCACCGCTACAAACCGCAGGTACATGTTATCCTTGATTTGAAAAAACGAAAAGACGGAATCGAAATCTCATGGAAAAGGCCTTTGGACAAACACATTTCAGAAATGCTCCTGTACAAAAAACATGGGGAAGCACAGGCTGTGGTGAAGAAGTCATTTTCCAACAAAGAAGACATCAACTATCTTGACACAAAGGTAAGCAGGGGAAACACATACTTGTACAAGTTGATGGCCGTGATGGAAAACGGCGATGAAATCACCGTAAACGATGGCGTTGAAATAAACTGGTAGCCTTGTGCATCAATTTACGAACACACAAAAAAGGGAATGCCGATTTTAACATTCCCTTTTTTGCATACCTGTAAAAAAAGCCCTATTCCTTCACAAGCTGTAGCCAGTCGCCGGATTCGAACCATTTTTCTTCAAGGGCATCCAGCACACCGATCATGGCAAGGGAGGTCATGTAGTTTTCCACAAGGTTCAGCAACAAAGGGTCATCCGGGGATATAGCCACTCCGATTGGCTCAATGGTCAAAGGTTGTGCTATGGTTATCAAACCTTTTTCCGGATACACCAATGCCTCATATGCGCAAATCGGGAAATCGGCCACCATGATATCCGTTTTATTATCGATAAGCATGTTCACTGCATCGTCATAATTGTCCACAAGGGTAATTTCGGCATCCGGCATCTCGTTCTTCACATAGGTTTCGCTTGTAGATCCCCTTAAGGCAACGAGCCTAACGGAATTTGTGTTCAATTGTTCGGATTCTTCCGCTTTTGAAAATTCAGGGGAGCGTGTCAAAATCGACTTTCCCGAAAGGATATAAGGGCCAACGAAAGCAACTTTCATATTCCTTTCCATGGTTATGGTCATACCTGACATGATTATGTCAATATCCCCTCTTTCGAGCGCGGGGATCAAATCGGGGAATGGGGTTTCCACTATTTTCAACTCAACTCCCATGGATTCTGCCAACACATTGGCAAGATCGGCATCATAGCCAATGATCGACCCATCAAGGGATTTCATTGAAAATGGGGGCTGGGAGGCGGTCATCCCAACACGTAGCTCACCGCTTTTACTAATCCTTTCCAGGTTTTTCTGGGCCGTTCCGGTCAATGCAAACGTAACCATAATTACAGCTACTAGAACTGTTTTCATCATTTTTTTAATCATTTTTCGATTTTTTTTTAAGAGTAAATACTAATTAAGGCTATTGATCCTGAAATATTGCCAAAAGGGCTTTGCTATCCCATGGTCCCCCGTGCAACCAAAACGGCCAACAAAGGGATAATAAGCAGGAGCACAAACTCGATCCTGAAAATCAAGAACAGGGATTTTAGATCCTTTTCACCTATTTGGGCAGAACCGCTTTCATTAAATTGCCTTTTCCATTTGTTGATTTTCCTGCCCGGCAAAAACGCAATAACAGCAAGGATAACATACAATGTAAGCTTGGTATGGAAAAAAGGACTGGTCATATAAAAATCACTTCCTTTCCCAAACATGAACCAACGGAACAATCCGCTAACAAGTACAATAACCAGGCTTATCAAAAATATTGAATTGGCAATGGACAGCATACGGATGCTATCCCCGTTCGTTTTTATTTTCGCAATCATGTATTCCGAGAACAAGGAGCCCATGAGAAACATAATCCCTAAAATATGAGTGTAATGGATAAAAGTATGCATAGTTTTCAAATTTAACCAATGAACAAAGAAAAGGTAAAATTGTTTTGTGCTTTGATTAAATTATTCAAATTTAACAGTGCGGTAAAATAGTTACCTTTGCAGCCGCAAATTTAAACAAGAGTTATAACAAATTAACAAATCAAGTACAATGAAAATGAAAAAAGCCTTCACAAAGATCGGAGCTCTGGTGGCAATCGTATTTGCACTATCTTCTTGTTATCCGGGTGGTGCCGAATACACCACCGACACGGATATTATCGTTACGAATTATGATGAAAATTATGATTTCAACAGTATCAGCACTTATTTCCTTTCCGATTCCATACAGCATATTGTTGAAGAAGGAAAAGAACCCGGGACTAGTTTTGACAGTTACATCCTTAGTGAAATGGTAAGGAATTTTGATGCTTTAGGTTGGGAACGCCGTTCTGACACATTAGAGTCCGAACCGGATGTGGCTATTGTCTTAACTATTGCGGAAATAACCAATTACAATGTTTATAGCTACCCCTGGTATGGCGGCTGGGGTTGGGGCTGGTATTGGAAAAGTACTGATTATTGGGGCTATCCGGGTTACGGATGGGGCTATCCCTGGTATGGCGGGACATATGTAACGTCATACACAACAGGCACGGTCCACTGGCGACTGTTCGACCCCGACAAATCGGATGAAGAAACCGAAACAGTTTATGTGGAATGGGAAGGTGCATTGAACGGTTTGCTCGGCACCACGGGGTCCACTACCAAGGACAGGATATCAAAAGGGATAGACCAGGCATTCAAACAATCACCTTACCTCAAATAAAAACAACCCGATTAATCACTTGAAATATGAAAATAATGAAATTTATAGCCACAACAATTTTAGCTGTTTTCCTTGCTACAGCAGGGTATTCGCAAGGATCGATTTATACAATTGATTATACCATGGGTTTTGCCACGGGCGACATGGGCAAATATATAGGAAGTACGAGCTTCAGGGGGTTTACCTTTGAAGGAAGGGCATTTGTTACCGACAATGTTACCGTCGGGGGCCTCTTCAGCTGGTCAACGTTTTATGAAGAACAAAGGGGAGCCACCTATGAACAAGGTTCTTTGACCGTTACAGGAAACCAGTACCGGTATATCAACGCCTTCCCACTTTTGGCCCAGGCACATTATTACCTTGGCGAAGATGAATATTCACCAAGGGTTTACCTTGGTGGGGGACTGGGTGCATATAAAATAAACAAACGTACTGAAATAGGGACATGGGCCCTGGAAGAAAGAAAATGGCACTTTGGGGTTTCCCCTGAAGTAGGGATACTGCTTCCCGTTTCGATGACAACCCAATTCAATATCAGTATGAGGTATAATTATGCCTTGAAAACCAATTCAGCACCGGCATATTCCTGGTTTGGGTTAAGTGTCGGTTTTGCATGGGGCGATTAATTGTCAACAATACGATAACGAATAATTATTAATAAAGACAACATGAAAATCATATTAAAGATTACAGGAATAATTGCACTTGCTTTTTTATTGATCGCACCGGACTCATTGTCTGCGCAAGGCAAATTTGAATTGACCCCCATGATTGGTTATCAGTTTGGTGGGAAACTGAGGATGTACGAGGGCGACCTTAAGGTAAAGGACCAAATGAACTATGGATTGGCCGCAAGTACTGAATTGGCTCCAGACACAAGACTTGAATTTATGTGGACATCGATGCAAACTTCCGCTGATTTCAGGCCATATTACGGCTATGAATTCCTTAGGGGGAGTTTCAACCTCAATATCAATTACTATCAAATTGGCGGTGTAAGGGAATTCCCAAAAGGGGGCGCAGTTGTCCCATTTGGCGAATTTACACTTGGAGCGGTACAATTCACCCCTTCGGATGTGAACATTGCCGAAACCTGGCGTTTTTCGGTTGCCCTTGGCGGAGGGGCCAAATTCTGGCTTTCCGACCGTATCGGTATCCGTTTACAGGGCAGGTTATTAATGCCGCTTTATTTCCAAGGAGTTAGCTTATATGCCGGAACTGGCGGAAGTGGAATGGGTGTTGGGGCCGGTGTCCCGATACTCCAGGGCGATTTCTTGGCCGGGCTTATATTCGCCTTTGGGGAATAATCCCATCAAAAACAAACTTAAAATGGCCTTTGAAGTTTTTCAAAGGCCATTTTTATTTATGGGCAGTTTTTATTTTTCCATTATTTGACGAACTATATTAACCTACTTTCGGTATTCCATTTTTCCATTTCCCCTTTTTCGATTATTCCTATTCCAAATTAATAACCCGTAGTTTATCCTAATTTCCTATCTTTGGAACAAATTTCAGAGCATGGTTTTATCCGTATTTACCGATGAATATTTTATGCAAGAAGCTTTGAAAGAAGCTCAAAAAGCCTTTGAACTTGATGAAGTCCCTGTTGGGGCCGTAATAGTTTGCAACGATCAGGTTATCGCCCGGGCCCATAACCTCACCGAAAGGTTGACCGATGCAACCGCCCATGCCGAAATGCAGGCTCTTACCTCGGCATCCAATTACCTTGGCGCAAAATTCCTGGAAGAATGCACCCTTTACGTCACCATCGAACCATGTATTATGTGTGCCGGAGCCGCCTATTGGGCACGGATCGGAAAAATCGTTTTTGGTGGCCATGATCCCAAAAAAGGCTTTTCGACTGTTAACCCAAACATTTTGCACCCTAAAACCAAACTGGAAAGTGGACTGATGGAAAAGGAATGCTCAAGTTTGATGACCGATTATTTTAAAATGAAACGCAGTAAATAATTTATGAAACAGAAAACTGAAATAACCAAAAACGAACTTGGTTTTATCATAGGTCA
>JAJRTT010000217.1 GCA_024278155.1 Bacteroidota bacterium
CCTGTTAATGGGGAAACTCCATGACCAGCTCAAAGAATTTGGTTACGAAGGCCACCCCCTGGAAGTTTATCTCGTCCGGTTGCTTTTTGTCCTTTTTGCAGACGATACAGGGATTTTTGAAAAAGACATATTCAAAGAGTTAGTTGAACAAAAAACCAATGAAGACGGCAGCGATCTTGGGGCTTTGATAGCACAATTTTTCCAGGTACTGAACACTCCCAAGGAAGCACGCTTAAAAAACCTTGATGAACACCTGAAGCAATTCCCTTTTGTAAACGGAAAACTTTTTGAAGAGCCATTGCCCATTGCCGCATTTAATTCTGCAATGCGGAATATTTTACTTGAAGCATCTGCTTTGGATTGGGGCAAAATTTCGCCCGCGATTTTCGGTTCGCTGTTCCAGTCGGTGATGAACCCGGAGGAACGAAGGAATTTGGGGGCACATTATACTTCTGAAAAAAACATCCTTAAACTTATAAAACCCCTTTTCCTTGATGAGTTGCGAAGGGATTTTGAAAAAATAAAATCGAGCAAACCAAAGCTCAGGGAATTCCACAAAAAACTTTCAACCCTCAAATTCCTTGACCCGGCATGTGGCAGCGGTAATTTCCTGATAATAACATACCGCGAATTAAGGCAATTGGAACTGGAAATACTGCGGGAATTGTACAAGGGCGGAGAGCTTGTCCTGAACATATCAGATATTGTCTGGATAGATGTTGACCAATTCTACGGAATAGAATACGATGAATTTGCTTCACGTATTGCCGAAGTTGCCATGTGGCTGATCGACCATCAGATGAACATGAAAATTTCGGAAGAGTTTGGGCAATATTTCATCCGTTTGCCGCTTACAAAAGCAGCCAAGATCATCCACGGAAATGCCTTAAGGATAGATTGGGACACATTGACAGAAGGGAACTCCATGGATATTACAGCTACGCAGACCAACATCATCCATGTAAATGAACCTTTGGCACATTACGAAACAATAAACATCTACACAAAAGGGATCAATATCAGCAAAGGAAATATGCCCATTGAAGACAAAAAATGGGAAACCAAACATAAGGGCAAGGTCGATTATATTTTGGGAAACCCGCCGTTTGTGGGTTCAAAACTTTTGAACAAAAATCAAAGATTTGAAATGGCAGAAATTTTTGATGGTGTTAAAAATGGCAAAATACTCGATTATGTTTCAGCTTGGTATATTAAAGCATCTCAATATATTAAAGATACAGGAATAAAAGCTGGTTTCGTTTCAACAAACTCAATTACACAAGGAGAGCAAGTAAGTGTACTTTGGAATGAATTACTAAACAGATACAAGATTAAAATACATTTTGCACATACTACTTTTAAATGGAGCAATGAAGCAAAAGGAAAGGCAGCTGTCTATTGTGTGATTATTGGTTTTGCAAATTTTGATATTATAAAAAAGCGGATGTTCACATATTCCGATATCAAAGGTGAGCCAGATGAATTAATCGTGGAAAATATTAATCCATATTTGGCAAATGCACCAGACATAGTTATTGCAAGCAGAAATAACCCGATACATGATGTGCCAAAAATGGCCTTTGGGAATATGCCGCTTGATGGAGGCAATTTCTTGTTTACCGACCAAGAAAAAAAACAGTTTATAAGTGAAGAACCAAAATCAGAAAATTTATTCCTTCCTTTGATCAGTGCAAGGGAATTTTTAAACAAAAAGAAACGGTGGTGTTTATGGTTGGTGAATATTAGCCCTCACGAATTAAGGTCAATGCCAAAAGTATTGGAACGGGTTGAAGCTGTGAAAAGATTTAGGTTGTCAAGTGTTGCACCATCAACCCAAAAACATGCAACGACACCTGCTTTGTTCAGGGACAGGAACAGACCAAACACATTTATTGCAGTTCCAAGGGTTTCTTCGGAAAACAGAAAATATATCGCTATGGGTTTTTTTGACAAGAACAGTATTGTTAGCGATACAATGTTATCTATTCCAAACGGAACACTTTACAATTTTGGAGTTTTAATGTCAGAAATGCACATGTCTTGGGTAAAATACACGTGTGGAAGACTAAAGAGTGATTTCAGATACTCTAAAAACCTTGTTTACAACAACTTCCCCTGGCCAAAAAACCCAAGCGAAAAACACAAACAGAAAGTAGAAGAAAAAGCCCAAAAAGTTTTGGATGTCAGGGAAGGATTCCCTGAAAGCAGCCTGGCCGATTTATACGACCCATTGACAATGCCGCCTAAATTGGTCAAAGCCCATCAGGAATTGGACAAGGCCGTTGATTTATGCTATCGCCCAAAAGCATTTGCAACGGAGAATGCACGTATTGAATTTTTATTTGAATTGTATAATGAATATGTTTTGGCCTTGGCCAAAAACCATTAAAAACCAAAAATTTGAATCCTATGGACAAAAAGGAAATTTTATTATCAGGATATGAAATTACAGGTGATGAGGGTTTGCACCGGAAGTTACACCCTATTCCATACGAACTGGATATGCAGTTGGATGATTTGTACAAACTTGCGCAAAAAGGGAAAAAATCGGCAATCAAAAAGTTTATCCGGTTAATACACAAATATCCCAAGGTGCCCATATTGAAAAACTACTTATCGGTGCTGTATTCAAACCTTGGGCAAATCAAAAAATCGGAAGAAGTAAACCATTGGATAGTTGCCGAGCATCCCGATTATTTGTTTGGCAAACTCAATTTGGCGGCTGAGTATTACATGAAAGGGGAATTTGAAAAGATGCCGGAAGTACTTGGGGGATTTATGGAACTGAAGAAGCTGTACCCAGACCGAGATATTTTCCACATAGCGGAAGCAAGCGGTTTTTTTAAGATGGCCGTTCTCTACTTTAGTGCAATAGGCAATCAGGACCAGGCCGAAATACGTCTTGATATCTTGCGTGAAATAGCGCCCGATAGTGTTGACCTGAAAGTAGCAGAGGAACACTTCATTAGAGGCAAAATGGAAAATGCGCTTTACAATTTACGAAATAACGAGGAGGACTTGATCGAAGTCGAGGTAAAAAAAACGGTTTTGACCGACATTTCAACACCGCCTGTGTTTACCCATAAGCAAATAGGTTTATTGTACCAAAACGGTATCTTCATCGACGAAAAGCTCATTGATGAAATCATGGGCCTTCCAAGGCATAGCCTGATCGAAGATTTGAACAAGGTCTTAGAGGACAGCATTGTCCGTTTCAATTATTTCAGCACCAATACCGACGAGGGGGACTATGGCCCCGAGGAAAGCAGTTTTCTAATCCACGCCCTGTTTATCCTTGCCGAAATAGAAGCCAATGAAAGCCTTGGGAATATCCTTGAGGTTTTAAGCCAGGACATTGACTACTTTGAATTTTACCTTGACGATATTTTGACCGAATACATGTGGATGGTCATATACAAAACGGCTTTTTCCCAATTGGATAGGTGCAAAAAGTTTATGTTTGAACCGGGCATATATACATTTAGTAAAACCTCCCTGTCCGAAATGGCCTGCCAAATTGCCATGAACCATCCCAGGCGCAGGAATGAAGTGATTCATTGGTTCCGCGATATATTCCGGTTTTTCCTTGGCAGCAAGCCCAAAGACAATGTTATCGACAGTAGCCTGATAGGTAGCCTTGTTGATGATGCAACGGGTATCGGTGCAAAGGAATTGATCCCCGAAATTGAAGAACTTTTTGAAAAAGGACTGGTTGATTTATCCATATGTGGCGACATAAATGATGTCAAGGAAATATTTGCCAATTTCAAAGAGGGGGAATACAAGCTTGATATAGCCTCCATTTACGATAAATACGAACAAATCCAATCATGGTCAGGCAATGAAGAGGATGATGATTATGATGATTTAAATGCTGAAGAGGATTATCCTGGCAACAGTTCCATTGATGGGCAAGCCGTCGAATCGGGAAAAAAAGTTGGCCGAAACGACCCCTGTCCCTGTGGCAGCGGCAAGAAATACAAAAAGTGTTGCCTGAACAAATAAGATTATAACAATGGGCATTCTTTCAAAAGCCTAATCCCCAAACAATGAAAAACAAAACCCTATTCCTGTCCATACTTCTCCTTTCTGCTTGCGGTTTGCAAAACAACCAAAAAGAGAAAGCACTTTGGATCATTTCGGCCCCTGCGGGGAGCGAATTCACGAAAATAAACAAGGAGGGCAAAACCGTGATCCCCAATGGCCGGTATATCGAACCTGCCGGAAAAAGCATCCTAACAGCGCCCCATCCTTATGGTTTGTGCCTAAGCCCTGACGGGAACACGGCCGTTACGGCCAACTCCGGGACAAGTCCTTTGTCAATTACGATAGTTAGGGATATTTTATCTGAACGACCGGAAGTACAGCAAGTACCTCCCGGCCCTTCCACCGACAGGGGCGTCCTGGCCTCTGTATTCATGGGCCTTGCAATTTCTCCTGATAACCAGACCATCTATGTGGCAGGTGGGCAAGCCAACAAGATTTTTCTCTTTGATGTGAATTCAGGAGAAAAAAAGGGGGCCATAGATTGCTCCCCGGTTTCAGGAAATATGGATTACTCACATGGCTATATTGGCGACCTTGTTTTATCCAAAGATGGAAAAACCCTTTATGCCGTTGACCAGATCGGTTTCAGGATGGTGATTATGGATACCGAAACGAAATCACTTTCCCGTTCGGTTCCCGTTGGCCGTTACCCTTTTGGGATTTGCCTTTCGCCTGACGAAAAGAAAGCTTATGTTGCCAATGTGGGCATGTTCCAATATAATCTGATAAAAGATGGTGACCGGGATTCGGCGAAAATAAAACCCATTGACTTCCCTGCTTTCGCCTTTGGGTCAGAGGAGATGAAAGAGGGGATCAGGAATGACACGATAGACATCCCAGGACTTGGCGATCCCAATGCCATCGAGGCATTTTCGGTTTTTGCCATCGACCTAAGCAATCCATCAAAACCGGAAGTGGTCGCAAAAATAAAAACAGGGCATCTCGTTGGGGCAATGGTAGAAGGCATTCCGGCAGTTGGAGGTTCCAGCCCAAATTCCATGGTGGCAACCAATAAATATGTTTTTGTGAGCAATGCCACCAACGATAACATTTCTGTTATTTCTGTGGAAAAGGATACCGTTATCAACACAATCTATCTTAAACCCGATGAAAGGATCAAACAATTCAGGGGCGTTATCCCGTTTGGGCTGGCCTTAAGCCCCGACCAAAAACGCTTATACGTTGCCGAATCGGGGATCAATGCTATTGCAGTTATCAATGTTGGGGGTTTGAAAGTTTTGGGGCATATCCCGACAGGATGGTTCCCTTCAAAAGTAAAAACAAGCAATGATGGAAAAAAGTTGATTGTCGCCAATGCCAAGGGTTTCGGGAGCGGCCCAAACGGAGGGGAAACATTTGAACATGGCCCGGAAGGGAGTTATATCGGCTCGTTGATGAAAGGGACAATCCAGATTATTGACATCCCCAATGATAATGAATTGAAAGCCATGACCAAACAAGTAATTGCCAACAATTTCAAATTCAGGAAGGCGGGCGATCTTGCTTTTGATGCAAGGAAAGACAATCCAATCCCATTATATCCGGGGGAAAAAGCAAGCCCAATCAAACACATTGTTTTTATTTCAAAGGAAAACAGGACCTATGATGAAATCTTTGGGCAAATGGAAAAAGCCAAAGGCGATCCATCGCTTGCCCGCTATGGGAAAAACGCAACTTTCACGAATAGGTCAAAAACAGATTCAGTAGGCAATGTAACTGTAATGCCCAACCATTTAGAACTTGCAAAGCAGTTTGCCATTTCCGATAATTTTTATGTGGATTCGGATGTTTCCGCTGATGGGCACCGCTGGTTGGTGAACACCTATCCCAATGAATGGGTCGAAACGGCAACCCCCGCAAGTTATGGCGGCAACCGGAATTTCAAGACCGGTTCAAAAGCACCGGGCGTTTATGCAATGAACGGTGCCGCGGGCGCAATTTATCCCGAAGATTACAACGAGGCCGGCTCCATGTGGGACCATCTGGAACGCCATAATGTTGATTTCTATAATTTTGGGTTTAGTGTGATGTTCGAGCCGGCCATTTACAAAGCAGAATACAAATATACGGGCATCCACCAATACATCAATTATCCCATGCCACAACCGCTTTATGACCGGACTTCAAGAATGTACCCGACCTATAACACGGCCATTCCCGATCAATTCAGGATTGACCAGTTCCAAAAGGAATTCAACAACAAATGGCTTTCGGGAAAAGACACCATGCCTGAATTTATCACCGTTATTATCCCCAATGACCACGGCGCAGGTGAACGTCCCGATGCGGGATATCCATTCAGGGAAAGTTATATGGCCGATAATGATTTGGCGGTTGGCCGTATCGTGGAATTTCTTTCACATACTCCCTATTGGAAAAACATGCTCATCGTGATCACAGAAGACGATGCCCAAAATGGTGTTGACCACATTGATGCGCACCGAAGTGTCCTGATGCTGGTTTCCCCTTGGGTCAAGCGGGGTTATGTGAGCCATGTCCATTATAGTTTTGGCAGTTTGTTCAAGTCCTACTGGAACATTCTCGGATTGCCCTACCTGAACCAGTACGATGCCGGTGCTTCTGACCTATCAGGTTTTTTCACCAATACTCCTGATTTCACTCCTTACAATGCCCTTACTGTGGACAAACGTATTTTCGATCCCCAAGAAGCCCTGGATCCATTTGACGAAAAATTTGACTGGAAAGCAATCGGCGAATCACCGCAAATCGACAATGTGGAGGATATGCTGCGCGAAAGCAAGGAACAGGATGCGTATCGGTTGGAGAACAGGGAGAAGGTAAAATAGTCCTATGGTATCCTTTTGCATGTGGGTTCAATAAATTGAGACTGCCATGATCGGTTATTGACACACGGGGCATGATTAGCTAAAGGATTCGTGCACTCGCCTGCCAGAGATATATGGCGGGCAGGTTCGTGGCATTTTGCAATGACGCCAAATTTTGACAAGGCCTGCTTTAGCCTCCAAAATTGAAGGTTGCCCCAAAATAAATACTGATCGAATTATAAAAAGCATTCATATTATTCTGCCGTGTTCCCTGTAAGGGCACCATTTCTTCAGTATTGTATTCAACTGGATCGGATAAATCAACAAATTGTTTCTGATTCCTTTCACGGCCAAGTGTATATTGCAAACCGGTCATAATATCCTGCCCGAGTACCCTCCAGGATAAACCTCCCGTAAAATGATACACATCAATGTCGAGGCCCCTGATTTGTTTATTTAGGTTATTTAAAGAAGGATCCTGTTTTTTTCGATAATTAAAGTCTGTCCTGAAGCCGGTAAGTACTTCTAAATCCTTCTTAACATTCCATCTGTACCCAATAGCAGCATTCAATACCGGTTTATATTCATCTGTAAAAGTCAACCAATCATTAAAATCACCTCCTCCATTATCTGAACCTGTTGCTATCCATGGGTTTTCTTTGGCTTCAACCATTTTATAGGAATCAATACCACCAAAATACTCAATTGTAGTGAAAATCTTTTTTGTTTCGTCAAGGGTAAACCAGGTAAATCCAAGTGCGATGGACATGGGGCTTTTGGCATTTACGAGTACATCATTTTTTTTACTGTAATCAGCAAAGACATAATCGGGCAATGGTTCGCCTGTTTCGGGAAATGTTATGTTACTCTGTTTTTCTTTGTGCATCACTTCTTTTCCATCCGAATAAATCCCACCAAGTGAAGGTGTTGTTATATTAAAACCAAGGCTAAAACGATCCTTTTTCCAGAGTACGCCAAACTTCCATAATAACCTGTAATCATTAAATCTCAAATATTCCTCTTTTTGGTAATTGGCCGAATAAAACGGAATATATTCCCCATCAAGAAATACCGAGTCCGATGGAAAGGCTTCAATATCCGAATTATAATAATACTCAAGCGATTTAACTGAGAGGAACATACTTGCCCCCAGAGACAAACTGTGGTTCAATTTAATGGATCCCCCAAATCCAAACCAATCATCCCTGTATATATTTTGATATTGAAAAAAAGAATAATAGCGCTCATCTCCCGGCAGATTTGTCAAAACATCAATATTCTTATCAACAGATTGGGTCAGGTCCATCCGAAATTTTTCATTGTTCAGAAATGCGAATTCCAACCTCCAATTTTCATGGTTCTTCGGTTTCACCATATAGGAAATAAAGCGGGGTTCAATAGAGCCTCTTGTGAAATCCAAATCTATCCCGTCACCCAGGGCATTTTCAATATTTAAAAAATCAAACGAAAACAAACTTGCATGTAAGGAAAATTTTGATTCGGTAATTTCGGAGATACTGGCCGGGTTATAATAAATGGCACTTGGGCCTGCCCCCCCTCCTACCACGGCCCCCGACAAAAGGGACGATTCCTCATTGAAACTCCGCGACCAATGGTTATGTGATTGCCCGTAAACCATCAAAGGAAGTAATAAAACAAATATGTATATGGATCTTTGCACTATTAAAATGCTTTCGAGTGATAAAACATTCAAAAATAATTCATTTTTTTGAACAAACAGACGAAAAGTGGAATTTGTCGCACACCTGTGGAATTTGAATCTCCATGCTGTTATATCCACATGATGCTCAAGCTTATGCAGAATCAGAATTTCGAAACAGGGCTATTTTTTTTGCTCACAGTCAAAATAAATAGTGCAACTGACATCGTTGATAAATACAGAATTCAAATTTCTTATTTAAAAACGATACTTTGCAAAAATATAAGCGCCAGTGTATTCCATTTCAATTTTGCCAAAAAAATCTATTATTGTATTGTCTTTATTTTTTTTTGTAATGCTTAAACGATTTGAGTTAATTCCCAGGCCAAAGCTTGCGTTTTTAAATGTAAGATGTTCTAAACTAATATCCAAATCGAGTATGCGTCCCTGGAAATTATCGATACTAAGTAAAAGAAGTTCTACGCTTTGACGCAAATAAACATTTTTTACGATCGTGAACTTAGAACGCAACCCCAAAACCGGCAAAGGTGCAACAAAGCTTGTTGCCTGTTCTTCATGATTTAAGGTTTTAATTGAAAAGCTAATGGGCATTATAAACAATCCGAACGAAGCTCCAAGTGTAACATATTCATTTTTCAGAAACGAATAATCATAAATAATCCGCAAAATAGTTAAATCAAAATTACTGGTAATTTCTGTGCCAAACGGCAATACAATGTCACCAACCTCTAATTTCTTTTCAAGTACTTTTCTCGCATTACGAAATATTCCAAAATAGCCAAAGGAAACAGTA
>JAJRTT010000218.1 GCA_024278155.1 Bacteroidota bacterium
CTGTATTGAAATCAAGGAAAGGGTGTTCCTCGATCACAGGGATTTTCTGCTTGATCAGTTTTTCAATGTCCCTCAAATACGCTTTCTCCTCCGCGTCACAAAACGAAAATGCAATCCCGCTGAATCCGGCCCTGCCTGTCCGTCCAATCCGGTGGACATAGGTCTCGGGGATATTTGGCAAATCGTAATTTACCACATGCGATAGTTCCTCAATGTCGATTCCACGGGCGGCAATATCCGTTGCAACAAGGACCTTGATAAGTCCCTTCTTGAAATTATTCAATGCCAATTGCCGTGCCCCCTGTGATTTGTTACCGTGGATTGCCGCAGCTTCGATATTTGCCTTACCGAGCATTTTCACAATTTTGTTGGCGCCATGTTTTGTCCTTGAAAAAACCAGGGTCGAACCTGTCAGCTCTGTTTCCAGCAAATGGACGAGCAATTTGATTTTGCCCTTTTTGCCCACAAAATAAATGGCTTGCTCCACTTTTTCAGCAGTGGTCTGTTCCGGCATCACCGAAACTTTCTCGAAGTCCCCAAGAATCTTGCGGGATAAGCGAACAATATCGGGTGGCATGGTTGCCGAAAAAAACAAGGATTGCCGTTTTGTGGGCAACTTGTTTATTATTTTTCTGATGTCATGAATGAAGCCCATGTCGAGCATCCGGTCGGCTTCGTCCAGAACGAAATATTTAATGTCCTTCAAATCAATGAAGCCCTGGTCCATTAAATCCAATAAACGTCCGGGGGTTGCAATAAGCACCTCCACACCTCTTTCCAAAGCCTGTGTCTGTGCCCCTTGTTTCACCCCTCCGAAAATAACCGTGTTCCTTATTCCGGTAAATTTCCCATAGGCCGTAAAGCTTTCACCGATCTGTATGGCAAGTTCGCGCGTTGGGGTAACAATAAGTGTCCTTATCTTACGAAGGCCATTGTTCCGTTGCTTTTCGTGATAAAGGTGCTGCAAAATTGGGATTGCAAAGGCTGCCGTTTTCCCTGTCCCGGTCTGCGCACTGCCAAGCAGGTCTTTTCCCCGGAGCAATATCGGGACAGATTGTTCCTGTATTGGGGTTGGATGTGTATAACCTTCTGCCTTTAGGGCTTTCAGGATTGGTTCTATTATTTTTAATTCGTTAAATGTCATATTGTTTTTTTATTATCACTTTACGTTCCTCGCAACTTTACCGTGTTCGCATAAAGCTTTAGCGATTGCGAAGCGAAGGAGCATTTAAGCATTTTTGTATTTGTTAACATGTTCCGTTTAACAACGGCAACACATTGGTTATTAATAAGCCCACACGAATATCATGTAGGCGGGGTTTTACGAATGTTGAAGGGATTTAAAATTGGGTTGAAGAATTTATAATGCTCGTATCCTACTCTCTCTCGTTCAGCATCTGTTATTATAGTTGCGGCGAAGGTAAGTTAAATGTTTGGATTATCGTGTTTTTATAAAGACCTTAAATCCGCAAACCTTTTTTTTAATACGTACTTTTGCAAAAATACTTTAAGAAATACTGATTTGAAAAATTTTAGAGAACTTGGCGTAAGCGAAAACCTTATAAAAGGACTTACCGACCTTAACATTATTGTCCCCACTGAAATACAAAACACCGTAATTCCACTTTTACTGAATACCAATACCGACCTGGTGGGCCAGGCTCAAACAGGAACCGGCAAAACCGCAGCTTACGGATTGCCATTGCTCCAGCGGATTTCACCTGGATTAAAAAAAGTTCAGGGACTTATCCTATGCCCAACAAGGGAGCTGGGCCAGCAGGTAGCAAAGCAATTGTTCAAATTCACCAAATACACCGAAAAAATATTTACCGAAGCCGTTTATGGCGGCGCCCCGATCGACCGGCAAATCAATGCCCTGAAAAGGCCTACCCATATCATTGTTGCAACACCGGGAAGGTTAATCGACCTGGTAAAAAGAAAGGCTGTTGACCTAAGCCACGTAATAACCGTGGTTTTGGACGAGGCCGATGAAATGTTGAGCATGGGTTTTAAAAAGGAACTGGACCAAATCCTTGGCTATGTATCAAATGCGGAAAACAAATGGCTTTTTTCAGCAACTGTCCCACATGGCATCAAACAGATCATCAACCAGCATTTATCGTCCGATGCGTTCAGGATTGAGGTAAGTGCCAGAAATGTGGTAAACAAAAACATTGAACACCAATACCTTATTTGTGACGAAAGTGAAAAGCTGCATGTTTTAATGCAATTCCTTAAATCGGAACAAAAAAACAGGGGCTTGATATTTTGCAAAACAAAGATAGCCGCACAAAAATTGGCCAAGCAGCTCAAAGCCAAAAATGTTTCCGCCGATGCCATTCATGGCGACTTATTACAAAAAGAGAGGGACAAAGTGATGCGGGCATTTAAAAATGAAAGCCTTCGCTTACTTGTTGCCACCGACCTTGCTGCCCGTGGAATAGATGTGGAGGGGCTGGCATTTGTCGTACATTATCAATTGCCAGATAAGGACGAATACTATACACATCGAAGCGGGAGAACTGCCCGGGCAGGGAAAAAAGGCATATCAACTTGCCTTGTCACCACTTCGGAAATGAAACAAATAAGGTATTTCGAAAAAGTATTGGGTATCGGGTTCAGGCAAATCAGGCGTGTAAGATAAGCCTTGACACTAAAGAAAAACCAGGCTTATTTAAAAAGCTTAACCTTAATGGCAGTAAATCCTTTCGGGCCCATTTCCACTTCAAAGCTGACAACATTGTTTTCCTTAATTTCCTCAAGAGTATTGTTAATGTGCACAAAAACACTTTCCTGTGTTTCGGAATCTTTTATAAACCCATAGCCTTTTGAATCGTTAAAGAAAGTGACTATCCCTTTTCTTACGGTTTCGGTAAGATTAACTGCATCCCGTTTAGGTACGTTCAGGTCAATGTTTTCGGCTTTGATCTCTTTCTTCTTGGTTGGATCGGGAGGGGTATCGGTTATGTTCCCATTTTCATCAACATACGCGATCATGTCGTTGAGGCTGCTCTTTTTTTCGTTATCCTTTCTCGCTAGCCTTCTCTTTTCTTTTTCTTTCCTCTTTTTCTCTTTCTTGTTCCTTACCTCTTTTTTGTTGAATGTTTCTTGTGCCCTACCCATATGTGTTTTGTTATGTTGTTGCTATTATTTTACAAAAGTAGAAATTTTTTATGAA
>JAJRTT010000219.1 GCA_024278155.1 Bacteroidota bacterium
TGTGGGCGAAAAGGTACATGAAGAGCGCATTTACCGCCACCAGGAAGAAACCACCGTGGACACACAAAGCTGGCAAAAGGGGATGTACTTTGCCGTGGTCTATAACAAGGGGAAGGTAGTGGGGAAGTGCAAGTTCGTGGTACAATAAAGTTGGAAGTTGTTGTATGGCCATTATTGTATTTCCAACAACTTTAAACCCGGCTTATGCAATTGAAAATGTTTTTCTATTTTCAATTGCATAATTCGGGTTAAATGTAAAATCATAATCATATTTATAGCGCCCGAAACAATTCCCGGTCTTTCCCAAAATAACCCCGTTTTCCAAATATAGGAAACCTCTTTCCATTTTGAAACATTAATTTAAAAACACGATTGTTGTTGATAAGTTTGGAAATCCCTGTATCATGGTGATATTTAGGTTTTTTGAAGCCTTGTCCCCGTAGGTTTGTTTTATGGTGGATTTATGGAATTAAATTTGCCAAAGCCAAAGCGAGCAGAATATATTTATTTTAATATGATATCCTTTTTGAAAATTACACTCCTGAAGTGATTTAATGTTCATTTTTTAATGGGTATCCTATTTCTGTTTTTTTAAATTAATAGAGTAAAATTACAATTAATTCCGGTAAGGCCGGAGAAGCGATGGCGATTTCACAGGATTCCATAATAAACGATCTAAAACTAAAGGTGAAGTTCCTTGAGAGGCAAAAAAACCAGCTTTCCGAGGGGATCGAAGAGAAGTTGTTGCTTTGGCTTGTTACCGAAACCATCAACCAATCAAAAACAAAGGATGAACTCTTGAACGGGGTCCTTGAACGTATTTCCGAGATCCGTGATATCCCTTTTGGTATCTGTTGCAAAATCAATGAAGACGAAACGGATGTGCTTGCCAGCTACCCGAAATTACCAAAGAAAAGCAAAGCCCCCTGTGATTTTGGGTTTAGTGAAGGATTGTTCAAAAAACTAAAAACCGGCCCACAATTTATCCCTCAGGCCTCTTTTAAGGAAGAGGGCATTTTCCTGAATGAGGATATCAACCTCGCACCATCGTTTGTTTCCTTGTTCCCGTTCCAAAGTTTGTATATCCCTTTCGGCGTGTTTATGTTTATAGAGACCGATTCCGACAAGGACAATATTTCGGGGATCGGTGTGGTAATTAACCAGGTAATCAAGACGGCCGTTGATAAACTGGAGAAGCTTACCCTTCTGGACGAACTCAAACAATTGAACATTGATTTTGAAGAAAAATTGAACGAGCGGACCGAGAAGTTGACCGATTATAATAAACAGCTTAAAAGGGAAATCCGCGAACACCGGAAGATTGAGGCAAAACTGAAAGAAGAAAAGGGGATTGCCGAAAAGGCCGATGAACTAAAATATTCTTTTCTCACAAATATGAGCCATGAAATCAGGACCCCTTTAAATGGCATACTTGGGTTTTCTGAGATTTTGCGAAAAAATGACCTTGATTCGGGAAACAAGGACAATTACATCAATATCATAAAATCATGTGGCAAATCCCTTTCGAAAATCGTGGACGACGTAATTGATCTGTCCAAAATCGAATCGCAAGATATTGAGGTTGTTGAAGAAGATTTCCCGGTTTCAAAATTGATGACCGAGTTGTACGATCATTTTAACAATGATGAATTGTTCCGGCAGCGCGAAAAAGTTGAGTTGCGATTAAATATCAACCTAAATGGCAATACCCTGATAAGGAGCGATAAGCAGAAAATTTGGCAAATTATGATCAACCTGATTGGAAATGCCTTGAAGTTTACCGAAGAAGGTTTTGTGGAGTTTGGGTGCAATATGAAACCGGTACGTAATGGGAAGGCCGGGGCGCGTGATTTGATATTCTTTGTAAAAGATAGTGGGGTGGGGGGTCCAAAAGGGATGCAGAAGTCCATTTTCGACCGTTTTGTGAAAATCGAATACGAAATTTCAAGTGTTTTTGGTGGTACGGGCCTTGGGCTTACCATTGTCAGGGATTTGGTGAGGCTCCTTAAAGGGAAGATATGGGTCGAGTCGGAAGAAGGCAAGGGTTCCCGGTTTTACTTTGAAATCCCAAATGCGGTTTTGGTGGTCCCTGAAAAGAAAAACCCTTCCGTCCCGGAAGAAAAGGATTTGTTCCAATGGGACGAAAAATTGGTCCTGGTCGTGGAAGATGATCCCATGAGCTATATTTATTTAAAGGAAGTATTGAAGACGACAGGGGCGAAATTATTGCACGCATCAGATGGAAAACAAGCTGTTGAAATGGCCTATCACAACCCTGATATAGATTTGATATTGATGGATATAAAATTGCCCGAGCTGGATGGTTACGAAGCAACCAGGCAAATAAAGCAGTTCAGGAAAGAAGTCCCCGTGATTGCCCAAACTGCCTATGCCATGACGGATGACCGTAAAAGAGGTTTGGAAGTGGGCTGTGCTGCTTACATCACAAAACCCATAAACAGGCAAAAACTATTACAGACAATGGATGGGATAATGAAGCAAAGTTAGGAGCATAAAGAATTTTCTATCCTCTTGTATTCTGCTCAATAAACAAGATGATCATAACAAAGGGGGGGCTTCCCCTCTTTGTTTTTTTAGAACAAAAAATCAGTGTTTACGGATTGCCCTTCCTGTTCCCCGGAAAAATTCAAATAATGAAGTGTTTTGTGTGCATTTACCAAAGCATATCCCCAATGGGTTTCAAAAAGGCGGGTGATTTCGGCAACCGCATTTTCTTTGGCATCCAGGGAGTTCTTCTGATAGAGCAGCAGGAAATCTTTCATGTCCTGGTAGATATCGGCAAAAGACTCTGATAAACTTCCTTTTATGGGAGCGTTGTCATTGGGATCGCTGTTGTCGATAAACCAAAATTCATCATCCTTGTCGAATACTTTCCGAAGGACATTAAAAAGGGTTTCCCATTCCTCTTCGGGCAGGAATTTTTCAAGGGCATCCTGGTTTTGAACCGTAATGTTGGGGAGCAGGGAGCCTTTGACATATAGGAGAGGAGCCACCTTTAACAGGTAATCGAACAGTTGTTGCTTTGAATAGGTCTCGGCCTTGGCCATGAAAGTACAGTAGTCATTGGCAACCATCAGCATCTCAAGAACATTTTTTGAATAAACCGGGTGATTGGGTATTTCGGACATTGTTTGTGTTTTATATTGTTATTTTTGCACCGCAAAATTCTACAAAATAATCGGGTTATCGACTTTTGCGGTAAAAATAAATTTCAATGTTCAAGATTATATCTTCCCTGCTAAGACAGTTTGTTTTCTGGATGCTCATGTTTGCCATTGCAAGAGGAGTATTCCTTTTGTACCATGTCAACTTGCTGGCTGCAAACCATATCCCCTTTCCTGAAGCGATGGGTGTCTTTTGGCATGGGCTGCGCCTCGATATTGTAGGGGCCAGTTATGTATTGATATTCCCTTTTTTTCTCCTTTTCGTCCAATCGCTTTACAGTCCAAAATGGCTAAATTATATAAACCGGTTTTACACTTTTTTGATGTTGTTGCTGTATTCCTTGATCACATCGGCAGAACTTGGGATTTACAATGAATGGAAAACCAAACTGACCGCAAAGTCGCTGATGTACCTCGATCATCCCGCCGAGATTTATAATTCGAGCCAGACGGGCACCTTTTTCCTCCTGATTTTTATTTTCCTGGCCCAGATTGCTTTGGGGTATTTGTTGTATCAAAAATATTTTTATGAAAACCTAACGTGGGTGAAAAGGAATTTTGTGTTTTCTTCCTTGTTCCTTGTCCTTACGCCCGGATTTCTGTTAATGGGCCTGAGGGGCGGTATCCAGCCCATCGTTATAGTTCAGAGCGATTCCTATTTCTCGAAGCACAATATCCTGAACCTTGCGGCAACCAATTCGGGCTATAATATTTTCCACAGCATTTTTGAGAATAAAAAGAACATGGGGAAAAACCCATTTGCCGTTTATGGCGAAGCCAAAGCCAAGGCCGTTGTGGAAAACCTCTATGCAGTCCAAAAAGACACAACGGAATTTATCCTAAAGGCCAAAAGGCCAAATATTGTGTTCTTGATGCTGGAGAGCTGGTCGGCAGACTTTATCGAATCCCTTGGCGGGATGCCAGGGCTTACCCCCGGAATTGCAAATATGGAAAAAGAGGGGGTTATGTTCACCGGTTTTTACCCGACCGGTACCCGTTCCGAGCAGGGCATTGCCAGCATATTGAGTGGTTTCCCGGCCACACCGCTAACTTCGGTTACCATTCAGCCTTCGAAATATGGGGGCCTTGAGAGCTTTGTGAAAGAGTTGGAAAAGGAGGGTTATTCCACTTCATTTTATTTTGGAGGGGAATTGGTTTATGGGAATATCAAAGGCTATGTTTATTTCAACGGGTTCGACCGGATAACGGAGGGCTACGATTTCCCAGGGAGCGTGCCTCGTGGAAAACTGGGCGTGCAAGATGCCGATGTGTTCGACAGGCAATTAACGGAGATAGGAAATGACAGCAGGCCTTTTTTCAGTATGCTGTTCACAAGCAGTACCCATTCCCCTTTTGACATGCACACCAAATTGCAAAAGCTTTGGGACGAAAAAGACCAGAACCTCTATCTTAATTCGGCCATTTATGCGGACAGTTGTATTTCTGAATTTTTCCGCAAGGCCAAAAAGGAAGACTGGTACAGCAATACTTTGTTCATCCTTACGCCCGATCATAGCCATGTGACCTATAAAAACCATAACTATTATTCGCCGGGATACCACCATGGGTTCCTGTTGTTATATGGCGATGTGTTAAGGGATGAGTTCAGGGGGAAAAGGATAGGGACAATCAGTTCGCAGGTAGATATCCCCAAAACCATACTCACGCAGTTGGAAATGGATGCCGCAGGGAAATTCCATTGGAGCAAGAACCTTTTCAACCCCTATGCTAAGCATTTCGCCACCATCTCTTTTGAGGAAGGGCTTGGTATGATAAGGCCACAAGGTTTTGTTTTTTACGATGGTTCCAAGAAACGGATGATGAACACCAATATCCCCGAAGGGGACCGGGATTCGATCTTATTGGAAGAACAATCCTATCTGCAAGTGCTGTTCCAGGAGTATTTGGATTTGTAAATCGAAAATGCCTTTAACATCTGCATTATAATTTGTATATTTGAAAAAAAATTAGGGGAGGTGTTCCTTTTCATAAATGAAAAAAATTCCTTAAAAATACGGTTGTTAAATTGTTGCCAGAGTCAGAGGAATTAATTTTAAAGATTGAGGAACTCATTGAATTATAGGGATATCAAAACGAATAACTCACCCCCACCATCATATTAAACCTATAAGAAGGATAATTGTACCATCGATAATAACGTTGCCCTAAAAGATTATTGAAGTTCACGAAGCCGGACAAAGTTTTTGAGTAGCGGTATTCAACACCCAGGCTGATATCGACAATCCCCTTAATTTCTGCTGGAACCTGGACTGTGGTGGTAGTGTTTCCCGTTGTTTGGGTTTCAAAATCACGGGCATACATTTTACTTGTGGTCTTTAGCCCAGCTTTGATGATGAACTTGTCCTGGATATTATAATCCACCATCCAGCTTACTTCAAGGGCGGGTTTATGCCAGGGTTTTTCTTCATTGTCCATAAAATAACTGTTGTACTTTCCGCGCAGCATGGTACTCAGTTTTTCATTGTACCTAAAGCCAAATTCGGCAATAACACGGGAGTATTTTACCCGGTCGTAAACAATGGCAAACTGGTTGTTCAGGCCATCTCCCATGACAGAGGCCGTGTCGTTTACGAAAAAAGGCATATTGTCAACGGTGGAATTCATGAAACTCAAATTGTAATCCAGGTATTTCCCAAGCCGCCCTTTCAGCCCTCCATATTGCTCGAATTTATAGTTGGTGAACCGTTTGTCCAAATAAGGGTTGATATACGGGTTTTCGAGGCTGATGGAATTGAAACTGTTTTTTGCCAGGCCACCCTTGATCCCTGCATAGGTTATCAACGCATCCTTTACAACCACTACCTCAAGGTGGAGCGTTGGGTAAAAATGTACATAGATGGACGAATCGGATTCGAGCATGGTATTGAGCCCAAGGTAAAACTTGTACTGCGAAAACCGCAAGCGGTAAAAGGGGTTGATTTGGATAATGCCCGAATTGTCGTTTGAAACGGAATCGGAGTTGAAATAATAATCCACTTTGGTTTCGAGGCCAAGGATTTGGTCATCGGTGAAATTGAAAAAGTTCACGTCCTTGGACAAATCCCCTTTGAAAAGGATATTGTGTTCCCGGGAGTCGAATTTGTCGAACAAATATTGATAATCAAACGAAAATGAGTGGCTGGGTTTATGGCCCTTTGTGTAGTTGTCCTCAAATTTGAATGAAGCACCAAGACGGTTATAGGATTGTTTCAAATCGTTTTTTGACAGTGATATTTCAGGGGAATCGTCCGGCTTAAAACCATAATAATGAATCGAGTTTCTTTTGAACCATGCATTTGAAGTAAGCGTGTGGGATTTGAAAAACCGTTTGCCCCTTACATTGAATTCGTTGTCGCTGTATCCCGCAGGGGCATAATCCTTTATTTTCCCACTTGATGACAGGTGTTTGATGTGTACCCCAAAAGCCCCTTTTTTGGAACGGAGGGTATTGGCATAAAATTCCAGGTAAGGGGTCGTGTAATTCCCAAAACCCGCCCTGATATAATTCTTGTAGAGTTTCGTGACCGATTCGCCCATGATTTTTGCAGGTTTTATGGGCTGCAATTCAGAGGGTTTGTTCATGGCTTTCTTTTTCACCGAAAGGTCAAATTCGGGTTTTTCCGAATTTATTTCAGGGAGCCTGGGTGAAATATTGATTTTGAAAGCATCCGAAATGGTTGGCTCATAGGGGGCAACTACGGTTACCTCTTCATTTTTTTCCTGTGCTTTTGCATTTGGGCCATAAACAAGGTTTACGGTAATCAGGAACAAAACAATAATTGGTATTTTTATATTCTGATATGGAACCATCATCATCTTTTTAAAATCAAATAACATTAATTATATAGTTTTTTCATAAGGACATCAAGAACAGGGCTTGCGAGATCCTGGGATTTGGGAGTTTGCTTTTGTAAATGACCGAATTCCAGGGTTGAGCATAACGCAGCTATTGGCATACTTATGGAAAACTAGTTGAGCTCAATCATTTCCCCTTCAATACTAATCGTATCGCGCTCCGATTCCAGGCTGTCCGAATGGATCAAAGCCTCCTTTTCTTTTTCACCCTGAACGATAACATTCAGTTTTTCAATGGCTTCGTTTCTCAGTTCCTCCCCTTCGTAATTATCGATAATGCTTTGCAAAGTCTGTTTTGCCTGGAAAACATTATCCGCTTTCACATAAACATCCGAAAGCAAAACAAAAGCTTTGGCAATCCAATAATCCTGTGCCGGATAATCATTGATCAGCTCGAACAGCAAACTTTCTGCATTTTTATAATCACTCAGCAAATAAGTTATATGGGCCACATTGTATTTCGCCTCGGCGCCATTTTCCCCATTCGATATTTTCACGACATCTTCAAACCCCTTTTTAGCAAAAGCAAGCTCATCAACGGCAAGGTAGGATTTCGCTTTGATCATCATGGCTTCCTGCTTCATCTCATCGCCCACTTTTTCCATAGTGATCAATTTATTGGCCGCAAGCAATGCCTGTTCATAGTCCTTCAGCTCAAAATCGCATTTCATCAATCCATAAACCGCTTCCAAAATATTTTCTTTGTATTCAGCCTCTTGTTCCAGACGGGAAAAGTAAGCAGCGGCTTTTTCAAACTCTTCCAAAACATAGCTTATGGAAGCTGCTTTCAACAACGCACTTTCCGTAAAATCTGATTTTGGCTGTTGCAATACAATTTCATAATGATCCAGTGCCAAAGAAATACTGTCTTTTTTCACAAGGCATTCTGCGGCATAAAACGAAGCATTTGTTTTGTACTTCCCTTCAGGGAAATTCTCCAAATAATTTAAGAAGGAAGGGAGGGAACTTTTGCAGTTTCCCAATAAATATTGGTTTTCTGCGGCGAGGTAGGTGATGGAATCCTTTTCCGAGATGCTCACATTCGCAAATGAAAGGCCGTTTGTATAAGCAAGGTATCCATCCACGTTATTGGTCTCCACATAAATATTCTTGATACTTGCCAAGGCCTCCTTCGATTCGGGCGAACCCGGATAATCCTCTGTTACTTTTTTGAAACTCTTTAGTGCCTGTGTGTTTTGGCCATTGTTATAATAAATCAGGCCCGACTTTAATTCCGCTTTGATGGCATAGGAACTTTTGGGATAGTCGTTGATGGTTTTCCTGAAATTGGCCAGTGCTTTTTCCTTATTGTTCAAAACCAGGTTCGTATTTCCCGATTCGTAAAGCGCATCGCTCATGTAGGTTGAATTGGGATAGGAATTGATAAATAATTTCAGCGTGTTCAGTTTTTCATCGTAGCGGAGCAATATCCCAAGGGTAAGGGCTTTTTGGAAAAGCGCATAATCCGAATCGGGTGCATTCAGTTTGAGTGCTTTATCATAATAGGCAAGTGCATTATCGTATTTCTTGCCAATAAATTCACAATCGCCCATTCGCAGGCAGGCATCGGCAACCATGGCCGGGTTTTCCTTTTTTCGGTGCAAATAAAATTTATCGAAATAATAAAGGGCGTCCGAATATTTCTTTTGCTTGAAATTTACATAACCCAAATTGTAATAGGAGGTATTGAGTACTTTGGATTTCTTTGCACCAGGGCTTTCCTGGAATTTTTTGTACTGTTTTCCTGCTTCTGTAAAATTGGCCAGACGAAAATAAGATTCACCCATCCAAAACCTGCTTTCGGCCTGAATAGTTTTATCATACTTGATATTGGAAGCTTTTTCAAACATGGAAATGGCTTCATCATAGGTGAACTGGTTGAAAAGCTCAATCCCCCTGAACCATGAAATCTTTTGGTAACTTTTCTCGTAATCTTTGTTTTTTTGCTGGATGTTTTCAATGGCCGACAAGGCTTCCTGATAGTTTTTGGTGGAGAGGGCAATGTTGTACAAAAAACCATAAGCTTCATCGTTCCGGCTTGAATTGGGATATTCCCTGAGATATTCTTTCAGGGCTTTGATGGCTTCGTTGTACGGGTCGTAGGACAGTTCATAGGCAAGTTGTGCCTGATGGAACAGTGCATCTTCCATGATTTCCCTGTCGAAAGGGAGTTTGTAAGCCGAATAAAACGCATTCCTGGCAAATTTCTTTTGGCCGGTTTGTAAATAGCAATCGGCAAGGTGGTAATAGGCATATTGCGCCAGGCTATCGTTTCCCCTGGTCACTTTCTGGAAATAATTGGCGGCTTCCTTATACTCACCGGCAATATATAAAACAAAGCCGTATTGGTAATTGTCCTCGGGCGAAATGCTGTGTTTGGTGGTTTCCCGGAATTGCTTGAGATAGGGGAGGGCCTTTGTGTATTCACCTGTCAGGAAGTAGGATTCCCCGATTATTTTGGCAATGTCAGGTGACCTTTTGGTACTGGCCTTTTCCAAAAGACCGGGGCCCATTTCGATTACTTCTTCGTATTTCTTTTCATAAAACAATATCTGTACAATATAATAAGGGACGATGGGGCTAAAATCGGGGTCGGACGAAAGTGCCGTAAATTGTTGATAGGCTTCCTTGTAATTCCCCAGTTCGTAATCCATATGGGCAAGGTAATAGGTTGCGGGGGATTTGTATTTTGAATTCAGTTTGGCCGCCAGCTCAAATGACTCTTTGGCCTTTTCCGGTTTATGTGCTTTGAAATCACAATATCCCAGTTTGAAATAATATTCCGCTTTTTGATCGGGGGAAAGCTGGGAGATGTCCACCTTCCCGAAATATTTTTTTGCCGAACTGTACTTTTTGTTTCGGTAAACCAATCTCGCCAGTTGAAAATTGATCAGGTTCACTTTTGAGCTTGCAGGGTTCTTCTTCACGAATTCGTTCAGCAAGTATTCCGCATCTTTATTGAAAAGCTCCATTGCGCAGGCTGCGTTGTAATATTCGGCTTCCACCCTTAAAGGTGAAGGGCGAATTTCGATTTCACGGATCACCTCTCCGAACAATTCCTGTGCGGCACCATATTTTTGTTTGTCGAAAAGATCCACCGCTGTGCGGTAGTTTGCTTCCGGGTTTTGATAAACCGCGGTTTTCTGTCCCGAGACAAGCAAATAAAAACCTGAGAATATAAGTATGAAAAACAGCCTTGGAAATATCTTCATTTTACTCCTTTATCTTTCTGGTGATGTTTGTAATCCGCCCTGAGAACACTTTCAGAAGCTGGACAAAATTAACAAGTATGCAAAGGGTAAGGATGTAGCGATATTTATAAATTATAACATAAAATTGTTAATAAGTGCAAACGGGGGGGATTGCGGATTATTGTACGGTATTATGGGGAAAGTAAAGCGTCATTGCCTACCTCCCCCGTCATTGCGAGGAATCGACAGGGAAGACCAAAGGGAAGGCGTTCCATCGCAATCTATCGCCTAATGTCGTCATTGCGAAATACTGATAGGTCGGCCTTGTGTGCAAGAGTATTTTAGCAATCCGTTGGCTATGAAAGGCAAACGTACTTTATTTGCAAATGGCAGCCATAACTTCTTACAGATTGCGATGCGCCTGCACACATTCCAACCCACTTGCTCGCAATGACTTTCGACAAAAACAGATTACACAATGCCCTTCAGTTTACAAGGGCGTTTCATTTGTAATGGGGTGGCGGCCATGATGTTTGGAATTTAGGAAACGCTCAATTATTTCCCCTTCAAAAACACAGCGGGAATCAAATCTGGCCGATAAGATTCCCGCTCACTTTTCAAACACCGTAGTGTTTGGTTGGTGCCAAGCTACGGTTATTGTGATTTGCCCTTTCTGTGCATGTCCTTGCGGACTTGCCTTTCCGGGGCCTGATCCGTTTTGTTGGCCGTTGCCGGCTTTCCGCTGCGAACCGCAACCTTGAACATTCCCTGTGAAATGATTTCCGTGCAGATTTCATTTCTCAGTTTGGTGTCTTGTGTTTTAAACCTTTGCAGGCTTAGTTTGCAAGATACCCTGTCCTTCTCAAGCTGACAGGAAATTGATCCGTTCCGGAGAACTTCACATTTTGCAGGTCTGAATCGTTGCAAAGAGTCCTTGAAGACTAATTTGCCCGAGGGCAAAATATACGTGCCGAAGCATGTATGAACAACGAACCACTTGATTTCAAGGAGGATTTATTTTCGGTTGGCAACCTAATGCTTTTCTTTCAATAAACCCGGGTAAGTTTCCGTTCTGCCATTGCTGGTTTTCCTTTCTCAAACCCCTGACGTTCCAAGTTAATCTTTTATCCCTCACTTGGTGCACCAAAAGTAGGTTATTCGTACCCCCTAAGTCAAGTTTTTTTTGGTTTTGATATTCACATCTTGTCCACAAGGGTTATCAACAATTGTTAGTAAGTGGTTTAATTTGCTGGTTTAGTGGGCTTTTGTCATGTCAGACCAATGGATTTGGTAGTAAGGTAATTGATAGGTTTGTATCTAACAGTGAATTACTAATGCAAGAATGGACGTGATATAAATTTTCTTCAGGGATTTTATCCTGATTCTGTTTAAACCTATGGCCATGGAAATCATAAATAAGGGGATATATTCCACACAAACCCTTGATGAAAAACTTTCGCCATAATACAACATCCACCAGGAGGAGAAAACGTAAGTGATGAGGGCCAGAAAACCCATGAAAGAACAAAATTCAAATTTATTGGGTTTCCAAAGAAACCAAAACCCCACGAGGGATATTAAAAACTATCTCTTGTTGGTGTTGTCACCAACAAGCCTCTGCCACACTTCCCTCTTGTTGGTGTTGTCACCAACAAGCTCAATGTCCTTCCCTCTTGTTGGTGTTGTCACCAACAAGTTCAATGTCCTTCCCTCTTGTTGGTGTTGTCACCAACAAGTTCAATGTCCTTCCCTCTTGTTGGTGTTATCACCAACAAGCTCAATAAAAACACCTATAATTCCCCAAAACAGGTTTTCAGTATCCCGATGGTTTTTTCGATTTCCATATTTCTAATGGTAAGTGGAGGTGCAATCCGAAAAGCCTGGGGCCTGAAGAGGAAGCGGTCGGCAATCAAACCGTTCTTTGTGAATATATTTAAAAGTTTATCCATCATTTTTTCGCTTTCAAGGTCAATTCCCAACATCAATCCAATTTGTCGGACTTCAGTTACACCCTTTTGTTTCTCCATTTCCTCTTTGAAAATCTTTCCTTTAGCGTTCGCTTTTTCCGACAACTCATTTTCAAGAATGACATTCAGATTGGCATTGGCCGCTGCACAACTTACCGGATGCCCACCAAACGTTGTGATGTGGCCAAGTTCTGGTTGAAAAGTGAGGCTGTCCATTATTCTTTTGGAAGCCACGAAAGCCCCAATGGGCATTCCGCCTCCCATCCCTTTTGCGAGGGCAAGGATGTCAGGTGCGATGCCGAAATTTTGGAAGCTGAACAACTTTCCGGTCCGGCCAAATCCCATTTGGATATCGTCGATAATAAGGAGCGTCCCGGTTTCGTCACATTTATTGCGGAGTTTTTTCAGGGAACCCTTTTTGGGCAAGAGTATACCGGCTTCGGCCTGAACAGTTTCGGCCACAACGCAAGCTGTTTTTCCCGTAATTTGTTCCAGATCTTCTTCCCTGTTGAACCGGAGAAATCGGATATCGGGAAGAAGGGGGCGAAAAGCAAACTTCAAGGATTCGTTCCCCAAAATACTGAGTGCGCCATGTGTCCCTCCATGATAGGCATTTTTGAAAGCGATAATTTCAGAACGGCCGGTATATCTTTTTGCGAGTTTCAGGGCAGCTTCGATGGCTTCGCTCCCCGAATTCACGAAATAAACAGCATCCAGGCCCTCCGGTAGGTGGTCGGTCAGGTTTTTAGCAAGCTGAGCCTGTGGTGATTGAATAAATTCCCCATAAACCATCAGGTGCATATATTTTTTCAGTTGCTTGTGAATGGCCTCGATCACTTTAGGATGGCGGTGTCCTATATTGCTCACGGAAACCCCGGAAACCAAATCAATAAACTCCTTGCCATCCGAACCGTATATGTAAATACCTTCGGCCCTATCCATTTCAATTCCCATTGGCGAAGCGGATGGAAGGCCCATGTTCCTGTAAAATATTTCCCTGTTTGTCATTGTACAAAGTTATCCAATATTTTGAAATTGTTAAACTTGATTGTTCTATTTTTGTAGATTGATTAAAAGGTGAAAATGAAAAACAAAGTAGTCATAATAACAGGTGCTTCCTCAGGAATAGGGGAGGCTTTGGTGCGCAATTATGTTTCCCGTGGTGCTAAGGTTGTACTGGCGGCACGGAATCTTGAAAAGCTACAAATCCTAAAAAAGGAAATTCAGGTTTACGATAATCAAATGCTTTGCGTTAAAACCGATGTGAGCAAGGAGGAGGATTGCCGGGAGTTGATTGAAAGTGCTGTCGGGAAGTTTGGCCGCATTGATATTTTGATCAACAATGCCGGAATTTCCATGCGCGCGCTTTTTGAAGAGACGGAAATCGGTGTCATCAAAAAACTGATGGACGTGAACTTTTGGGGGACGGTTTATTGCACCAAGTTCGCCTTGCCCTATTTGTTGAAAGCCAAAGGATCGGTAGTGGCTGTCTCTTCCATTGCAGGTTACAAGGGTTTGCCCGGGCGAACAGGTTATTCATCCTCCAAATTTGCCATTCATGGCTTCCTTGAGGTTTTGCGCATCGAAAACATGAAAAAGGGGCTACACGTTTTAACCGCCTGCCCGGGCTTTACGGCTTCCAATATCCGAAATACGGCACTTGCTGCCGATGGATCCCAGCAGGGGGAATCGCCGCGGGACGAAGAGAAAATGATGACAGCCGAAGATGTGGCCGAACATATTGCCAGGTCAATCGATAAAAGAAAAGATCGCCTGACCCTCACCTTTCAGGGGAAACTTACGGTTTGGTTGAACAAATTCTTTCCGCGCCTGGTCGATAAGTTGGTTTATAAGCATATGGCAAAGGAGGCCGATTCGCCGTTCAAATGAAAATCCCTTTAAACAAGTAATCAGGAAAGTGGCAAAGATTGCAAGGTTATTGCCTGGACCCAATGCTTCAATGGGAAAACAAAAAGTAATTTAATCAGCATCGGTACAAAACTGAAATCGGTTTCGGGTTTCGGGTTTTGGATTTTGTTTTTTGAGTTTTAAATTTTGGGTCATTGCTAAACATCACAAGGTTGTTGGAATTAAAAAACCAATTATTGTTTCGTTAAGTTGCCAACCTAAATACAGTGCAAATGGTCTGCAATAAAATCATTTGAAATCGAACCGGGATGTTGAGGAAATTTGTCACATTAATCCTATTATTGCTATGTTTACAGGTGTTGGCCATTGCTCAACAACCTGCCAAAAAGGAATTAACAATAGTCAGGACAATTTCCCCTCCAAAAATAGATGGCCGGCTAAATGATGAAATCTGGAAAAATATTGTTCCCGCCACTGATTTTATCCAGGTAAATCCTTATAATGGCAACCCGGCCACCTTCAATTCGGAAGTGAAAATTGTTTATGACGACAATGCCATTTATGTGGGGGCGATGATGTACGACCCAAATCCCGATAGTATTTTGACCGAACTGAGCGAAAGGGACGATATTGGCATGACCGATTATTTCGGGATTTATTTCGATTGTTTCAATGATTACCTCACTTCGTATGGATTTTATGTGACGGCTTCCGGGGTGCAGATTGATATTAAAAACACAGAAGCATACGGCGAAGAGGAATCCTGGGACGCGGTATGGAAAAGTGAAGTGCAAATTGTTGAGAACGGTTGGATTGCCGAGCTGAAAATCCCGTATTCCGCCTTGCGGTTCCCCAGGCAGGAAAAACAGGTCTGGGGATTGCAGATATACAGGGTCATTATGCGTTATCGCGAAAATGGCTCCTGGAATTTTATCGACAGGGAAGTGGACGGGATAAACAACCAAGCAGGGATATTGAAAGGGATAGAGGAGATAAAACCCCCTCTTCGGTTGTCCTTCGTGCCTTACGTGTCAGGGTATCTGGAGAAAAGCCCCGAAACGAAAAAATGGGGCTATTCCTATAATTTCGGCCTCGACGTGAAATATGGATTGAACGAGAGCTTTACCCTCGACATGACCCTGGTACCTGATTTTGGCCAGGTGCAATCCGATGATGAAATCTACAACCTTTCCCCTTTTGAGGTCTATTATGATGAGAAGAGGCCTTTTTTTCAGGAAGGCACGGAATTGTTCGATAAGGGCAATATTTTCTACACGCGCCGCATCGGTTCACAGCCCGATGGATATTACAATGTGCACGATTCCATTGATGAAGGGGAAAGCCTAATCGAGAACCCCCAGAATACACAGCTGATCAATGCAACAAAAATTTCGGGCAAAACCAGGAAAAAACTGGGTGTAGGGCTTTTTAATGCCATAACTTCCAATACGTGGGCCGTGGCACAAAATGATATTACAGGGGAAAAAAGGAAAATCCTTACCGAATCCTGGACAAATTACAATATGCTTGTTTTGGACCAGGCTCTGAAGAACAATTCTTTTGTGAGTTTTTACAATACAAATGTGTCGGCGCCCGATAACTCTTATTCGGCAAATGTTACCGGAACGGAATTTAAGCTGGCCAACAAATCAAATATCTATGCGGTCAGGGGCCAGGGGATTTTGAGCCAGAAGTACAATAAAGGCCTCAAGCCCGAACTGGGATATACTTACATTGCGAACTTTGGGAAAATCAGCGGCAACTTTCAGTTTGAACTGAACCATGAAGTTGTCAGCAATACCTACGACCCCAATGACATGGGATTTCTCAGGCGGAACAACTCCGTGGAAGAGAGTGTCGATTTCAGGTACAATATTTACAAACCATTTGGTATCTTCCTCGATATGTTTAATAAATTATGGTTTTCTTACCAGAGCCTTTATTCCCCCAATATATTTACTTCATTTGATTTTGGGTATTCTGTTCGTGGGCGGTTTAAGAACTTTCTTACTGCCTGGATGGGGGCAAGGCTTTCACCTATGGATACCTATGATTATTTTGAGCCCAGGGTGGATGGCCGCTATTATATTGTCCCGCCGAATTATAGGTTACGACTTGGGCTTTCACCTGATTACCGCAAAAAGTTTGTTGTGGATATGAGGGGGAGCATTGCTTTTTCAAAAAGATATGACCAAAAAGGGTACTCCCTGTCGGTTGGGCCGAGGTTCCGTGTTAACGACAAACTAATGTTTGTTTTTAATTTGGGTTATTATTTCGGTGGCAATGATATTGGATATGTTACCGATACCTTGAATGCTGCCAACAAGGATGTCATTATTTTTGGGAAACGCAATGTCGGTACCTGGGAGAATATCTTTGAGACCAATTACAAATTTACCAATAAATCGTCCCTGGCTTTTAGGTTGAGGCATTATTGGATCACGGTTCAATACAAAGATTATTTTGATTTGATGGAGGACGGGAATCTGGACCCATCCGATTACAACGAATTGAACGACATCAGTTTTAATTCCTTTAATATCGATATGTTTTATACCTGGAATTTTGCGCCCGGAAGCGAACTGATCGTGGCCTGGAAAAACTCCATCAATACTTTGAGACAAGCGGCCATTGTGGATGATATCCTGCAAGACATCGAAACCGATTATTTTAAAAATCTCAATAACACCCTTTCTTCCCCGGCCACCAATAGCTTTTCGATTCGATTCCTTTATTATCTGGATTATCAATACTTGAAGGGGAAGAGGAGGTAAAGCGGGCATTGGTAATAAATCGAAGAGTGTCCTTAGTTTCCTCTTGAGCGCACAAGCCTGTGAGCCAAATTCATTGGTTGTTTTTGGCAAAGCTTTCAGAAATATAATTCCCCATTTGTGCACAAACGTGTGAGCCAAAGTCAATGGCCGTTTTGACAATGTTTTTCCAGGTTTCCATATTTATTTGATGAACGTTAGATAGGGTAATTTCATATTTGAAAAGCCCAAAAATCAATCCTGCGTTAAAACTGTCGCCGGCACCTATGGTACTGATGGTTTTAATTTTTGGGACAGGAAGGCCAAACGAAAAATGGGATGAAATGAAATCAACTTTGTGGCCGCTTTGTGTGTAAACCAGATTGTCACAACCCCTTTCCTGAATAAAACGAAATGCTTTTTCCGGGGAATTGACGTTGGGGTCAACATTGAGGAAATCCTCGTCCGATGCCCTTACTATATCTGCAATGGCAATGTTTTCTGACAGGAATTCAATTTCCTCAATATTTGAAATAACATTGGATTTCCTGATATTGGGGTCATAAATAATCAAGGCCTTGTTCTTTGAAGCCTGATGCAGGAAACTCATCAAGGGCTTTCTTACTTTGGGTGAAAGGGCAAAAAAAGAACCAAACAGCACAACATCGTTTCCACCAACATCTGGAAACTCCCCTTCCAATCTTTTTACAGGATAGGATTTGTAGAAATCATAACTTGCATTATCGTTTTCATTAAGAAAAGCTAAGGCCAATGCCGTATTCCCTTCTTCAAACCTGAAAATGTGTCCTGTTCCCACATTGTTTCTGTTGAGGAAATGGTTGATGTCCTCCCCAATCTGGTCTTTCCCCAGTTCGGAAATAAGCGAAACAGGTAATCCAAGCCGTCCAAGGCTTACCGCGGTATTCAGCATTGCACCCCCGGGATTTGCAGAAACCGGTTTGCCGTTTTTGAAAACAATGTCGTAAACGGTTTCGCCGATGGTGAATATTTTCTCCTGGTTTAAATAACTTTTCATAAAAAGCAGATAAGCATTGTGGTGGTTCTGATGGTGAAACGTTAAATCGGGGAACTGGTGAATTGTTTGTCGAAATTCCGTAGCTAAATGTGCCGTCCTTCTTCATACTTGGTGAAACCAAAGACCTGGATTATACGGTCCTTTTCAGTTATTTTATAAACCACAATATATCCTTTATAAACCAGGCCCTGATTTCATCATTGTCGAAAAATATAGGTTTCCTGTTTCTTTAGGGCATTGCAGGTATCTCTTTAATCCTTTCTAACAATTCATCCTTAAATCTTCGTTCAGCTCTTGGTTTGTCTTTTTCAATATAAATAAGTTCGTTTTTTAGGTATCCCTGAACCGACAGAAAATTTTCATTCTCTTGGATAATACTGATTTCATCTTTTTTGAACCTGCTTAAAAACCTCATCAAGTTCTTATAAACATTATTGTTTACCTGAAGTCTGATTGTTTGCATTTTATGTTTTTTTACAAAAGTAATTAAAAGCTATAAAGTATTCAGGATTCTTGCCGACTGCCCGGAACAGGTTAGGCAAGCTGGAATCCGAAAAAACCAAAGGATTCATAATTGGCCCGTGGCTAACAAGGTCAAAGAGCCACGGGGTGGATACCCTTAAAAGATATTTTTCATCAAATCAAAAGGGTTCAGCTTGTTCAGGTATAATGTGAAACGGATTTTCTGCCAATAATTCCCATACATACCATTGTTGTTTTCCCAGATTGATTGTGTGGCATAAATCGGGAAATAAAACTCAAATACATTTTCGATTATATCGAATTTGCCCCCAAGGTCATAATAGAAACCAGGTATTGCCCCTGATTCAGAACCGATAAGCTGTTCATCCGTGTAGGCAATGTTTGCGTAAAGCCTTATTGGAAGAAATTTGGATAAGCCAGGTACGTCACTTGTAAAATTCAATGCGGTCATCCAGCTATCGGTCCGACCTAAGGCAGTATAAATCCCAAAACCTGCATTGTTGTTATCAAATTGCTTTGAAAGGAAGTTTGCCCCTCCGGGATCTTCCATCCTTGCAAGGTAAAGGTTGTCATAATTGTAATCATTTGTCCCCGCAGTCCCACTGAGGGTGAAATCATATACCGGGAAATAATTGTCCGATTTGTACAAAAATGCGCCCCCGAAAAAACGGATGTCAAGCCCTCTTTTGTAATTGTACGGGACATGATAATCCACTGTTAACAATACTTTGCCAAAGTCATCGCTGCCATCGAATGATATATTGTAACCGTAAGGGTTGTTCATGCGGTTCCTGTATTTATATTTCAGGGAATAAAATGTTTTGTAAGAAGTTTCATTGCCATAAATGATATTGGTGAAATCACTTGCTTCATTTATCTCGAAATTGATGAAGTTATCAATGGGTATTTTTAAATGTTTTCGCATGAAATGCAAGTTCACCCCCATGGAAAGTTTTTGGAAGTAGCTCCCTGTTTGGTTTTTATAGGCATATTGCATCCCCGAAAGGTAAACCGTGATTTTCCTGAACGTATTGCTGTAAGGCAGGAAATTGTATTTTATTTTTCCCATGCCGGCAAGGTCGCCGGTCCCAAAACCATAAACGGGCATTATTTGATATTCAAACCGGGGCGATGGGGCCGGACTGCTGTACAACAATCCCCCGAGCATAAATTCATTGTAATAGTTCCAGCCCACCACCGGGAACAGGTTTATTTGGTTGTAGCCGGGATTTTCAATCGGTTTTATCATCCCCAATTTGAACGGTTTCATTTTCCTCAAAACCCCTTTTGTACGGATGCCGTTGTTTCCATGATATAGTTCGGGGATTTGTTTTTGGTGGTCAATTTCCAGTTTCTTGATTTCTTTGGAAGAAGGGACAGCGACCCATTTTTTCCCATGAAAACCCTCTGTCCATTTCTCGAAAACAATGCTGTCATTATTTAATCCAAAAATAGAAACCGGGCCGTGGATCTGTTGGTTGGTTTTAAGGAGAACGCTGTCTTTTTTGACACGCGATATTTTATAATCGATTTTTTTGGTGGTCTTCATGACATCATCAAAAAACCAGCCCATGTCTTCCCCCGAATGTTCCTCGAAAATCTTTTGCAAATCATCGGGATAGGGATGTTTGAACTTCCAGGCGTCAAAATAATCCTGCATGATCCCGTTCATCTTTTCCTGGCCAAAATAGGAGAGGAGATAGTTGAATTCAACAGCGGTCTTGGAATAAACAATGGCCCCATAATTTATTTCCGTGAAATCATTTGAAGAAAGCGAAAGCGGTTGGTCAATGTTTTCACGGGCAACGGCAAGATAACTTAACAAATGCAAATCGTTATATTGAAGGTCGGCAATACCGAGCAGTTTTGCCAGCCCTTTACTCTTGAATAGCATTTCATAAAGTTTGTTGTCCGGGTATTTTGTCATCATATACCTTGTTTCACTGAACGAGTTGATGCCCTCGTCCAACCATGCGTGGTCTCTTTCGTTGGAGCCAAGGATGCCGTAAAACCAATTATGCCCCACTTCGTGCATAATGACCATCTCCAGCGCCAGTGCTGACATACTGTTGCCGATTACCGTGATGGTGGGGTATTCCATTCCACCGCCGGCACTAAGAGGGGCAAGTACGGCAGAGCAATTATCATAGGGGTAATTACCGTACCATAGCGAATAATAGTAAACCGCATCATTGATATATTCATTTGCCCTTTGCCACAGATCGGCCTCCGAATTTGGGAAATAAGCCCAGGAAGTAACTGTCCTTCCCGAGTGTGGCAGTTCCACTTCGCTTTTCAA
>JAJRTT010000015.1 GCA_024278155.1 Bacteroidota bacterium
CCCGCATCAAACCCATGGGCGTTGCAAGGATAAAGTCGCCCGGACGGGAATGGATTTCGTGGTCTTCGCCTTCGGTAAGGGTAACTTTTATGTCGGTTGTTTCCCATCCCTTTATCCCCTGGTTCAGGGCTTTTGGGATTGCGAGTTCCACCTCGTTTTGGTATTTTTGCTTGATTTTGTTCACGCCCACTTTGGACTCGAATTGTATCCCCGAATTCCGTTCGCCCGGTTCAACCCTGAATTTCATCACGGCCCAACACGGTTTGGGCATGGTATATTCCACATATCCTTCGGCAAGGTCAGCAGGGGTTTCTTTGTAAATGACCGTGGGCTCGGTAAATTCGGCCTCTATCCCAAAACGGCTTTTCAACACCGAACCCAAAATCCCGGCCTGGATATTCCCCATCAGTTTCAAGTGCATTTCCCGCTCTTCCTTGAACCATTCGAAATCCAGCAAAGGGTCTTCGGAATTGAGCTCGGAAAGCGCTTCGGCCAATTTTGCGTAATCTTTGTCTTTGTTTGCCTTTACCTGAACGGTGATAACGGTTTGCTGGAGCGAAACCGGATGGGGGATGGATTTGGTGCTTCCAAGGATATCGCCGGCCCTCACTTCCTGCAATCCGCTTATCACGCCAATATCACCTGCAAATAACTCCATGATATTTTCAAACTTCCCGGTGGTTGCTTTTTTTATCTCGGCAATTTTCCCCTCTTTATCACGGCCTGCAATTCGGATGGTGTCGCGCACTTTTATTTTTCCCGAAAAAAGGCGGACATAGGCAATCCGGCCCAAGGCTTTATTATGTTCAACCTTGAAAACAAAAGCCGATGTCGTAGCATTGATGTCAGTTTTTGCATCTGGCAGGAAATCCATGGCGGCTTCCAACAGTTCATTTATGCCAATATCTTGCTTGGCGATACCACAAAAGACCGGAAATATTTCACGGGAAAGTGTATGTTGGATGGCTTTGTCAAAAAGCAGCTGTTGCCCAATGGGTTCTTCGTTCAGGTATTTTTCCAGTACTTCCTCATCTTTTCCGGCCAGGCTCTCCAAGGCTGTTTCTTTGATCTTGAGGTTTTCTCCATCCAAATCCTTGTTCTCAAAAAGGGCGAAGATCGTAGCTTCACGGCTTCCTTCGTTTTTTGCCCCAAGCAAAGGGAAAACCGGGGCTTTCAATTCTTTCTGGATCTCTTTTAAGGTATTTGAATAATCTGCACCTTCCCTGTCAATTTTATTGATGAAAATTATCACAGGGATTTTCATGTTTTTTAGGGCTTCCCAAAGTGTATAGGTGTGGGCCTGTACCCCTTCGGCAGCGGAGACAATGAGGATTGCGCCATCCATCGCGGAAAGTGTTCTTTCCACTTCGGCAGAAAAATCGGCATGGCCGGGCGTGTCGATCAGGTTGATTTGATAATCTTTCCACAAAAAGGAAATACTGGCGGCCCGAACGGAAATCCCGCGTTCTTTTTCCACATCCAAGTTGTCCGTCACAGCAGAACCCCGATCAACATTCCCTTTTAGTTTGATGGCCTTGGCAAGGAAAAGGAAACTTTCGGTAAGGGTGGTTTTCCCGGCATCCACATGGGCGAGGATCCCTATGTTTTTGATTTTTATTGACATGGAGAAAACAGTCAGGGTTTCACTTTAAATGATACTCCGACCAAAAACAAGTGTGTTGATTATTTAGTTAGCCTTTCATCAATTTTAAACGGAAATACTGATAAAATTTTAACCTTGGAAAATTCAATGTGGGCTGGGTTTATCAAATAATTAAACTCTTTCACATTAACAGCACTAGGTACTTTAAGAACTAATTCTTTGTTTTCCGACAACCATGAATCCCCTATTCTTTTTAATAGGTCAGGGTTAGGGTAATTGTTCCAATTTCTGGGGAGTTTTTTTAATTCTATTGTCTTTTGACTGAATTCCCCTTTAATTTCAATTTCTGCGAGATATAAATCATCCGGTAACAAATCAAAATCAGCATGAACTAGTTTTTCCAATATGGCCAAAGAAGAATTTGAAGCAGTATATAGAACAGGGAAATCTTTTGGATTCCATCTGCCACCAGCTAATTTAGCCCCCAAACCACTTAGGTCAGCGATTCGCTTTTTCCTTGCAATTCTGTAAACCTTCATGAAAATACCCCAAACTCAATTCTTAAAAGTTCGTCCATGACCATTCCAGCACCCAAACTTGTTTCAAGAAGTTCGATTGGCCTTTGTTTTGCCAAAGAAAGATTTGGCCTATAGAGCCATTTATTGAATTTGTCTTTGTCCCCAAAAGTATCGATCCCCATAAAATATAGGCGTGTAAGTTCGAGTAACCTTTCGGATGAGTTTATATTCAATGCCTTTTCAGGATTGTTCCTTTGTAATGTCCTGGTTGATACATGAATTAATTTGGATACTTGCGTTTTTGTTAAGCCCGTATGTTGCAGAAAATAATTTACTGATTTTGTTGCAATCCCATTCTTAATAATATCTAAATAGACATATTTTGTGTTATCTTTCCTTAAAGGTGTTTTCTTTATTTTGAGCCATTTAATAACAGCTTCCCTTTCTTCGGGACGATCAATATTATTATCTAACAGCATATGCGACATTTTTCTGCAAATATAGCGACATTTTACGCTATCTGCAAATTTAGTTCTGCTTGTTTTGCAATTTTGCAGTCAGGGCTTCACTTCAAGTGAAGCCCTGACTATTGAAACCAATTATATTTGCTTTAAAAGATTTGCCATTTCGATGGCGGCCATGGCAGCATCGAAACCTTTGTTCCCGGACTTGGTACCAGCACGTTCAATTGCCTGTTCGATATTGTCGGTGGTGAGCACACCAAAACTGATTGGCACTTCCAATTCCAATGAAACCTGTGCAATCCCTTTTGCCACTTCATTTGAGACATAATCGAAATGGGGAGTGGCCCCACGGATAACGGCACCGAGGCATATCAGGGCGTCAAAGTTCCCCGATTTGGCCATTTTTTTGGCGATCAAAGGGATTTCAAATGAACCCGGCGACCAGGCCACTTCAATGTTTTGTTCAGAGGTATCATGGCGCTTGAGCGCGTCCAATGCCCCGCCCAAAAGTTTGCTGCTGATAAATTCGTTGAACCTGCCAACGATAATCCCAAACTTCAGGTCTTTTGCGGTCAGTTTTCCTTCAAATGTTTTCATATTGTTATTTATTGTTTGATCTATTGAAATTCTCTTTGTTGGTTTTGGCTGGATTTTCGACAGCGAAGCCGAAAATCGTGACAAAACCTATATGAATTAATAATTTAATTCCACATTCCGTTTTGCTAAATATGGGGCTGCCAATATTTCGCACCTACGGTACTTTGTGCTTTTGTGTTTCATCTGTTACAACTCACATGAAAGCATAGGGTAATGTGATAAATCCAAAGTACACCTTTTTCAGGAATTTTCATCTCTAATATTTATATGTTCAACATATGCCCCAATTTCATTTTCTTTGTTTCGAGGTAATGGTGGTTGTTTTCGTTGTGGTGGATTCCGATGGGTACCCTTTCCACGACTTTCAGCCCAAAGCCATAAATCCCCGAGATTTTCTTTGGGTTGTTTGTCATCAGTTTCAGTTCTTTGGCGCCCAATTCCGAAAGGATTTCGGCCCCGATCCCGTAATCCCTTAAATCGGCGGCAAAACCAAGGGCTTCGTTGGCCTCTACGGTGTCCATTCCTTCATCCTGGAGATGATAGGCTTTTAGTTTATTTATTAGGCCAATGCCGCGTCCTTCCTGGCGCATGTACAAAAGTATCCCCCTGCCTTCTTTTGCGATCCGGTGGAGGGCTTCGTCCAACTGATCGCCACAATCGCACCTTTTTGAACCAAACACATCGCCCGTTAAACATTCGGAATGAACCCTTGTAAGTACGGGCTTGCCATCGGTAACATCACCCATCACAAGGGCCATGTGTTCTTCACCATTGATTTTGTCCCTGAAACCGATCGCTTTGAAAATGCCAGATTTTGTTGGCAGGTTTACTTCAGAACCTCTTTCAACCAATTTTTCGTGGCGACGGCGGTAATCAATCAAATCGGCAATCGTTATGAGTTTGAGTTTATGTTTTTTGACATATTCCTTTAATTCGGGGACACGGGCCATGCTCCCATCTTCGTTCATTATTTCACAGATAACCCCCGATGGATGGCATCCCGCAATCTCTGCAAGGTCAACGGCAGCTTCGGTATGCCCTGCCCTCACAAGGACGCCCCCGGTTTTGTACTCCAAGGGGAAAACATGGCCGGGACGGTTGAAATCGGTGGGTCTTGAAGCCGGGTCAAGAAGTTTTTGGATGGTCAATGCCCTTTCGTGTGCCGAGATGCCGGTGCTGGTTTCGGCAGCATCAATAGAAACCGTGAAAGCTGTTTTGTGCGAATCGGTATTCTCGCTTACCATCATCCCAATGTTCAATTCCTTTAACCTTTCACTGATGATGGGCATGCAAATCAAGCCACCGGCAAACTTTGACATGAAATTAATGGCGGCCGGAGTTACTTTATCGGCGGCCATAATCACATCGCCTTCGTTTTCCCTCCGTTTGTCATCTACCACGACAACCATTTTGCCCTGCCGGATATCCTCAATTGCTTCTTCTATTGTGTTGAAATCGCCCATTGTTTTTTGTCTTAAGGTTTGTTTAATTGTTTTGTCTGCAGGTTACAAGTTGCAACCAGCAACCCATTTAAAACCCGTGCTCCCTCAAAAACCCCAAATCTATTTTCGATTCTGTTTTTTTATCATCCTTTAAATTAAGGAAACGTTCAATGTATTTTCCCACCATGTCGCACTCCAGGTTGATCGTGTCCCCTGCCTTTTTTGAAACCAGGGTTGTTTCATGGAACGTGTGCGGGATAACCGCCACCTTAAAACTGTTTTTGTTGACCGACATTACCGTGAGGCTGATGCCATCAATGGCGATGGAGCCTTTTTCGATTATGTATTTCAAAATATGGGGAGCAGTTTCTATGCTAAGAATATGTGCATTCCCCACTGTGTTTATTAGTGCAATGGTCCCGGTTCCGTCAATGTGTCCGCTCACCATATGTCCACCGAGCCGGTCGCTAAGTTGAAGCGCCCTTTCCAGGTTCACTTTGTCACCGGATTTTAGTTCTGAAAGATTTGTCCTTTGCATGGTTTCGGCCACCGCATCCACTGTGAACCCTGAACCTGAAAAGGAAACAACGGTAAGGCAAGCTCCGTTGGTGTTCACGCTATCGCCTGTTTTCAGGTCATTGGTAATTGTGTTCGCCGCTATGCTTATGGCAGCAGTTTCGCCGTTAAAGCGAACACTTTGCACGATTCCAATTTCTTCTATAAGCCCTGTAAACATTTTATTTATGGATTATGTAAGCTTCAACTAAAATATCATCATCAATTTTGGTCACACTTTCGATATTGAGGGTGATTGCATTTCTAATGTTTTCGATCCC
>JAJRTT010000220.1 GCA_024278155.1 Bacteroidota bacterium
CATCGTTCAAATGGAGGCAATGGCCGAGTATTGTTTTCGGGCTTTGCAAGGCTTCAAGTTCTTTCATTCGTGCAATGACCCGTTTGTGGTATTCCTGGAGGTTGTATTGTTGGTCATATTCGTCTTCGGCAACATGGATATGCAGTCCGGAATTAAATTTGCCGGCAATTTCGATGGCTTTCCGGAAAGTATCGTCTCTCACCGTAAAAGAAGCATGAAGGCCAACAAGCCCCTGATGTTCCTGAAGGTATGAAACGGTTTCATCCAGTCCTTTTTCTGAAATATCCATACCGTCCCGGTCAGAGGTTTCATAACACAAAAGATGGGAAACGCCCACTTTGTCAAATGCTTTGGCGATGGTTTCCAGGCTTCCTTCCACTGCAAATGGCGAAGCATGGTGGTCGATGACAAAACTGACCCCGTTTTTCGCACTCTCCATGGCAGTGGTCAGGGCACTGATTTCAATTAATTCCTTGTTGAGGGTTTTATCAAGGTTCCACCAGATATATTTCAGGATTTCATGAAAGTCCTTTGGTGGTTTTTTTGGTGCGGGCATTCCCATTGCAAGGGCTGAATATGCGTGGTGATGACCGTTGGCGAAGGCTTTCGTTACGTATTTCCCGGTACAGTCGATAGTCGTGCAATTGTCCGGAACAACCGAGCCTGAAGGGAAAAAGCCAATCCCCTGTTTCGCGCCTTTTTTCACAAGGATGTCGGTTTTGGAAAACTCAAGGGTTTTCCAATCGATGAATTCTGCATTTTGAAGATATATTGCCATTTTAATAATAGTGTGTTTCGACCATAGGCTCCCAAATAAGCCTGTGATTTTCATTTTGATTTCCTATGCAAGCTTTTTCAAAGATACAGTTTTTATGTTCCGAAAGTTCAACCATATTGAAAAAAGTACACGGATTTTTTGAACACTTGTTGGAATGGCATAAAGGGCTTTCGTTGCAGCAGCTCCGGCCCAACGGCCAGAAAAAATCGTTCATGCTTAAAATCCCGTGTCCTGAGGTTTTTGCAATTATTTTAATACTTTCGATGCAGGCCTTCCGAATTTCAGAATCCGAATTGAAAACTTCTTTGTTGATCAATTTTTTCTGTGTTCCCTTATCGGTTTCCACGCAGCCCATTCGTAACAAAACCCTTTGCATATGGTAATCCATGATGGGGATAATGTTTTCTTGATCTTTAATCTCGAGGGTATTGGCGTCTGTTGCCAATTTCAAGAAAAAAGTGGTTTTTTTCTTCCTTGGGTCGCAAAACGCTTCAAGTTTCGCAAGGGATTCATAATAGCCTTTTCCATTATTGTATAAAAGGCCATTACTTTCATCGAGGAATTTGGCCGCACTGTTTCCGTATCTCCGATTTAACAAAACAGCCATCTCCTTCAGCATCCTGGCTCTCTCTTCGAGACGGTCGAGGGTGCAGTTTTCCGGCTGGCCATCATAGGAGAAAAGGCGTTTCAAATTATGGGTGATTTCTGAAATGTCAATTGAAGAAAGATATTCGGGTTGCAGAAATACCGAACCTTCAACAGCAAGTTTTGTGAACACATCTTCAAGGTATTCCCATCCTGCCAGGTTTCTTGATTTGTCGATCAGACTGCGGGTTTGGTGGCATATCCCGGCAGCATAGAAATATATCCGAAGTTTGGTTTCCCGATTGGCATTGAGCGATAAAAATGGGCGCTCGAAAAAGGAAGGGCGGATGTGATAGGCTTTTAGGATCAGCCCGGTTTTTTCAGATCGTCCTTTATTTACGAAAACTTTCATCGCATAAAAATAGCATTTTCTTTATAAAGCCTAATGATTCTTTATTTTCTTGCTGATTTCAAATTCAGGCATAGGTTTATTTGGACAAGATTCAATAACAGTCTATTTTTGCCACTTGTTTTACAATTATTCACCGGAGAAAAGAACAACAAATACAGAATTTCCCCTTAATCCAAATACTTAACACTTGCCCAAGCTCTTTAAATTAAACATAGATTATTCGAAGCGGGTTTTTGGACTTGATATCCTGCGGGCCCTTGCCATTACCGAAGTTGTTTTTGTACATGGTGGAATCGTGCTGGGGAATGTGAATGTCGGTTACCCATGGTTCAGGCTGATCCCGGGCGTGCCGCTGTTTTTTGTTTTGAGTGGTTTTCTGATTGGCTCGATATTGATAAAAACTTTTGAGGATAACAAAGCAAGCATCCCGGTGATTTTTAATTTCCTGAAAAGGAGGTGGTTTCGGACGCTCCCAAACTATTACCTGATTTTGTTCCTGAATATAATCGTTGTTTATTTCGGGATTATCAAAGAGGACTTTTCACAGTTTGATTTTTCCTTCTTTGTTTTTTCACAAAACCTCTTTCAACCTTTTTATGGGTTCTTTTGGGAATCCTGGAGTTTAACGGTGGAGGAGTGGTTTTACCTCACCTTCCCGCTCCTGATAGCTTTTGTCTTTTTGTTTTTTTCTTACAAAAAACTGAAAACCGTATTTCTAATTGCGACCCTTGTGTATTTGTTGACCCCATTGATTCTTCGCACGATAGACCTGGAGAGCAGTGTTTTGTGGCGCGGCAACATCATAAAGGGAACCGTGGTCCATACGTTGGATTCCATTGCTTACGGTATCCTTGGTGCTTTTCTTAAAAAGTATTATCCCATTATTTGGAACAAATATAAGTGGTCGTTTTTTGTGATGGGGATGGCCGTGATCGTATATATTATCAATGTGGACAATATCCGTTGGGGCGATTATTACAAAATTTTTTCTGCCCCTGTTTTAAGCCTGGGCATCCTTTTGGTATTCCCTTTGGCGGATTCCATAAAATCGGGCAATATCCATTTGGTGAAGGCCATCACGCATATCAGTGTAATTTCTTATTCCATGTATTTGACCAATCTGGCCCTGGTGGCATCGGTTATCCGCGATAATTTTATGCCTGTTGGTTTTGCCCAGTCCATTGTTGCCTATATTGCTTTTTGGCTGATCGTAATTACTTTGTCCACCGCACTTTATAAGTTTTACGAAAAACCTTTGATGGATTTGAGGGACAGGAAACGAAATAATTGAAATTATTGTTTTATCCATTTGTAAACCCCTTTCTGGCCTTTGATCTTCAATACATAAATCCCTTTTTTAACGCCTGAAACATCTATTGGTACAAGGTTTGACCATGGTGCGATTTCTTTGGTCAGGATCATTTTGCCATCCATGGAGAAGATGTTGAGAGTTTTATTGTCCCTGCCAAAATTATAGGAGATATTCAGGGTATTGGATGTTGGGTTTGGGAAAAGCAGGGGCTCTGTCTTTTGTTCATTTACAGAGATGCTTGTTTGTAAACCATAAGTATATACTTCACCGGTCTCTGCACAAAACCATGCAGTATCAGGGCTTATCATTGTTAAGGATGAGATTTTTGTCGTGGACCCGGGAATGCCGGGCTCAAATTCCAAATCCCAGTCAGTTCCACCGTTTTCGGTATGGTATATCTTGTATTTCCCAACCAGCCAACCGTTTTGGTTATCTGCAAATACAATTTCGATCATTTCTGTATCGAATGCTTTAATGAATTCCCAATTCACCCCTCCATCGTTGGTTTGATACAATTCACCATAATATGAAACCATAAACCCTTTGTCGGTGTCCAAAAAGACAATATCGGTCAGGTAGTATGTGTCAATTGTTTGGATATCCCATGATAAGCCACCATCGTTGGTTTGGGCACATAATCCATTGCTTCCGGTGACCCAACCATTTGATTCATCAAAGAAGAAAGAACTCCTTAAAAAATTGACCGTATCAAATACGTAGGTGTTCCAGCTTTGTCCCCCGTCGATTGTTCTTGCAAACCGACTATTGTTCGTGACAACAAACCCCACATTTTCATCCAGGAACTCTATGTTTGAATAGAACATGGAATCCAACGGGATAGGTACTATATCCCATGTTGATCCCCCATTTACGGTTTTTAACAACTCGGAGCTGTCGCTAATTGCAAACCCAGTTGATTGGGAAATGAAGGAAAGGTCGCTAATGTTGCCAATGTTCCCGGCATTGTAATCTTCCCAACTATGGCCAGCATCCGAAGAGTGCAACATTTTTCCGGGTAAATTCCTGTCAATTAGCCAGCCATTGCCAGAATTGAAAAAGTCAATCTTCGAGAAATCATTGAAAACTGAAATCCATGAACTGCCTCCATCACTCGTCTTTAATATATCAGAAAAATCGATCCCTATGCCCTTGGACATATCCAAAAAATCAAATTCACGAAAAGATTCAGCGTAACTTAATTCGATTGTCTCCCACGTTTCCCATCCATTATAGGTTTTGCTGAATTTATCATATCCTGACAGGGCATAAGCTTCATTCGAATTGAAAAATTGAAAGTCGGTCATGTTATTTGGCAATTGTTGAAAAACTTCCCATGAAAACCCCGCGTCGGTACTTTTAAAAAGTTGGCCATCTTTTGAAGCTGCCCAAACCGTATCCTGGCTTACATATTCCACTTTTTGAAAGCCGTTACTGTTATCAAAAAAAGCTTCGTTCCATGTTTCCCCACCATCATCGGTCGTAAATATGAACCCTGCATAAGGCACAAACCATTTTTCCCCAACTGCACATCCATGAAGTTCATCATAAAATTCAATATCATTAAGCCCATAATGATCTTCAATAACGTACGAGTGCTGTGCCGACCATGTATTCCCTCCGTCAGTTGTATTGTAAATTGTTTGATATGAACCAGCAATCCAACCTGTATCGGCATTGATGAAAAGACCGATTCCACATCCAGACCAAGTGGGTTTGGAATATCTTGCAATTTCCAATTATCTCCACCGTCCGTTGTTTTGTAAACTTCGGACCAGCCAACGACATAGCCGGTTTGGTCATTGATAAAAAAGACCCCACTATATGTTTCGCTTGGTTTATTGAATTGTATGTCCCAATCTTTTCCGCCATCCGCACTGTGGGCAATTATCCCACCTTGTGCGACCACCCATGCATTATCGTTGTTTAAATATTGCACGTCTTTAAAATAATAATCCATGTTTTCATAATAAATCAAATTCCATTGGTTTTGCGATATTGCAAATTGGCCGGCCAACAGGGACAAGAAAAAGATAATTGTTCTCATGGTGTTTTTCGTTTATGTTGAAATGATTGTGTAAAAATATGAATTTATCTCATCATCGGCAATTTATACCTCCTGATTTTATCAAATTGATAAAGTGCATTTGCCACGGCCCCGGCAGTTGGGACAAGGCCGATTTCCCCGACCCCTTTGGCTCCATAAGGCCCAATCGGGTCTTTTACTTCCACACCTTTTACGATTATTTGGGGTGTGTCCTTGGCTTTGAGTATTTTCAGGTCTTTCAGTTTGTCCGAAACCAAATATCCCCTTTCCATGGGCAAATCTTCAGTAAGTGCATAACCCAATCCCATGTGGACCGCCCCTTCTATCTGACCCTCAAACAATGTGGGGTTCATGATTTTCCCGGCATCGTGGGCGGCAATTACTTTTTCGATTTTTCCCTCATTGTCCAAAATCACCAATTGGGTCGCATAACCATAGGCAAAATGGGTAATCACCTTTTCGACATCCTCTCCCGGTTTGGTTGACAAATCATAAGTATATGAACCCTTGTAAGATTTTCCGATAAGCTCTTTCAGGGAATGGTTTTTCAAGTCCGCATTTAGCTTCATAGCTCCATTGATAATTGCGTTCCCCACAAGTGCCGTTGCCCGGGAGGAGGTTGTCATACCGGTGGGGAGCCCTGCATCTGTCTCAACGGAAACTTTCACGATTTCGGGATTAATACTGCATTCCTGGGCAAGGGTTTGGATAGCGATGGTATCCACGCCCTGTCCCATTTCCGTCCAACCATGCTGGATTTGGATGTGGTTTTCGGAGTGGATGCTTATCCGAATGTCGCTAAAATCGGGCATCCCGTTCCCAACCCCGGTGTTTTTTATCCCACAGGCCAACCCGGTATATTTGGCTTGGTAAAATTCTTTTTTCACGGCTTTTAGTGTGGCCCTTAGCCCAACCCCTTTTTCCAAAACTTGTCCGGTAGCAGTTTGAGAACCTTCCACGACAGCATTCTCATAGCGGAATTTCCACCGGTCGAAATTTCCCTGTTCACAAATATCGTCAATGCAGCTTTCGAGGGCAAAGGTCACCTGGTTTACCCCAAACCCGCGCATGGCGCCACAGGGGATATTGTTGGTGTAAACCGTAAGGGCTTCCAAATCAATGGCAGGGACATGATAGCCGCCTGTGGCATGACCGGCCACCCGTTCCATCACTTTGTTGCCAACCGAGGCATAAGCTCCCGTATCGCCGAGCGAATATAATTTGATGGCGGTAAGCTTTCCCGATTCATCGGCAGCAACCGTAATGTCCATATAAACCGGGTGGCGTTTTGGGTGCATACGGATCGAATCCTGACGGGTTAAAACAATTTTAACGGGTCTTTGCAAAATAAATGCACAAAGGGCCGCATGTCCTTGTACGGCCATATCCTCTTTTCCCCCAAAACCGCCACCTGTAGGCACAAGACGGATGTTTATTTTTTCTTCGGGCAGTCCAAGCAATGGGGCTATTTGTCCACGGTCAACATACACCCCCTGACTGTTCGCATAAATTTCGATTCCACCCTCTTTCCAGGGCATGGCGATGGCCCCTTCCGTTTCCAAGAAAGCGTGTTCGATGCGTTGGGTTTGGTAAACTCCTTTGGAAACATATTTTGAACCTTGGATTATTTCGTCAACATTGCCGCCCCGGCGGACGAGGCATTTGTCCAGAATATTGGACGATGAAGGATGGACTTTTATGGAATTTGCTTTGATGGCTTCGTGAATATCCGTAACCGGTTCAAGAACTTCATAAGCAACATTTATGTTTTTTGCGGCTTCTGTTGCAATGGCTTTTGTTTCTGCAACCACAACTGCCAGCACATCCCCGATATAATTTGTGGTTTCACCTTCGGCAATCATAAGAGGCCAGTCCTTAAAGATCAGGCCCATGTTCCGTTCACCGGGAATATCTTTGGCCGTAAGTATTTTAACTATGCCCGTAAGTTTTTTTGCCTCGGAATCATCAATGTTTTTCACGATTGCCCTGGGATGGTCCGAAAAACGGAAACTTGCATGGAGCATCCCATCAAAGCTCATATCATTAATGAAAAGCCGTTTCCCGAGAGCGGTATCAACCGCATCATATTTGGGATAAGATGTGCCCACCTTTCCACTTGTTTCTTCAAAAAGCACCTCTTCCTTGTTTTGCAGGTTTTTCAGCGAAGCCTCAATTCCATCAATGATTTTCGTATATCCCGTACATCGGCAGAGGTTCATGTTGAGGGCTTTTTTTATCTCCTCCCGGTTGGCATTTGGGTTTTCCTCAAAAAGCACTTTGGTACGCATTAAAATCCCGGGGGTGCAAAAACCACATTGGACCGCCCCTTTTTTCACAAAGGTTTTTGCCAAAGTTTCCTTTACATCTTCGGGGACACCTTCAAGGGTAACTATCCTGGCATCCTCCAGCTTTTTTATTTTTGTGACACAGGAGAGCTTTGCCCTGCCGTTTATCTCCAACATGCAAGCCCCACAAGCAGCTTGTCCCGA
>JAJRTT010000221.1 GCA_024278155.1 Bacteroidota bacterium
CGGCAACTACCAAAATGGCCAGCCCGATCAAAATATAAGGAAGCATTTCTTTGAAAGTAACGGGTGCGGCCAAAGGTGCCCGGATATCCTTAATCGCTTGCGCGGTATCAACGGCAATCGTGGAAACCTGTAACAGCATGGCATCGGTCTCTTCAAAGTGTCGGACTGTATCGTTGGGAACTGTATATATAAAGTGTACTGGCGGTATGGCATAATAACCGGAATCGAAGCAGGTGATGAGCAACCTCTGTTTTAATGAGAGCCTGGATCTATCTTCAGAAAGAACCGTATCCACCGCAGATTTACCAAGAACCTCGATTTTCGAAATAACCGTATCATTGTATTCGGGCCAGTGAATTGTATAATCTGCCGGAAAATTGATTTCCATGTCCAAATGAAGCTGGTCGCCCACCAAAATTGCATTGGTATCCAAACGTGCCGTTGCATCCACTTGCCCATTGGCCACCATTTGCCAGAACAACATGATCAAAAAAACCGCTATGTGATACAAAAACTTCATTGTTTATTGTTATGTGTTAAATGTTATGCGTTAGGCATAAAGTGTTATGCGTTATATCTTCAATTAATCTTTTATCATCAAACAACTTTTAACCCATAACCTTTAACTTTGCAACCTCCTTAAACCCGTGCTTCCCGCTTTTTGAATAAATTCACCAAAGGCCTTACATAATCCTCGCCCGTGCTAAAAGGAGCCACGTCCACACCACTTTTCAAGAAAATGTTCCTCAGGTAAATTTCATGTCCGTTCCACCATTTCTTATATTGTTCCCTTACTTTTCTGCTGCTTGTATCGATCCAGGTGCTTTTCCCGCTCTCCTTATTATATACTTTGGCGAGGCCCATATTTGGAAGCTCCAGTTCCCGTTTGTCATAAACCCTGAGAGCCACAAGGTCGTGTTTGTTCCCGGCAATTTTTATGGCATTGTCAAAACCGCTGTCGATAAAATCGGAAATAACAAAAGCGGTGCATTTTTTCTTGATCACATTGGTGAGGTAGCGCAAACCTTCGGCAATATCTGTTTTTTGGCTTTCCGGTTTAAAATCCACCAGTTCACGGATGATCCTCAAGATATGGGAAGTCCCTTTTTTGGGAGGGATAAATTTTTCGATTTTATCGCTGAAAAAAATCACACCCACTTTATCATTGTTATGAATGGCCGAAAAAGCGATTACTGCGGCTATTTCAGTCATTTGTTCTTCTTTCAGTTCCTTTTGTGTCCCAAATTCATTGGAGCCGCTCACGTCAATCAACAGCATGACCGTGAGTTCCCGCTCTTCTTCAAATATTTTCACAAAGGGGTGGTTGAAGCGGGCGGTCACGTTCCAGTCAATATTCCGGATGTCGTCGCCATACTGGTACTCGCGCACTTCACTAAAGGCCATTCCCCTCCCTTTAAAGGTACTGTGGTAGTGCCCCGAAAAGATCTGGTTCGACAATCCTTTTGTCTTGATCTCAATCTTCCGTACCTTTTTGAATATCTCCTTTGTGTCCATTCGTAAATCGTCAATTGAATTTCGTCAATCCTGTCTGCCATCCTTCAGCTGGTAAACTGACAGGCGGGCTTAACTGTAATTATTCTTCCCTTTTTTCAACCTTTCAGGTTCCTTCCACACAATCCTTCCACAACCTAAAAGGTTTAGGGCACTTCAACCGTGTTCAGGATTTCGTTGACAATATCTTCGGGCGCAATGTTTTCGGCTTCGGCCTCGTAGGTAAGGCCAATCCGGTGACGCATCACATCATGTGCAACCGCACGTATATCCTCGGGGATTACATAGCCCCGGCGTTTGATAAATGCATATGCCTTGGATGCCAGTGCCAGGTTTATACTTGCCCGTGGCGAAGCACCATAATTAATAAGGCCCTCGAATTTTGACAACTTATATTTTGCGGGATAACGAGATGCAAAAACGATATCGGTAATGTAGTCCTCGATTTTCTCATCAAGGTAAACTTCCCTCACAACACTCCTTGCTTTCAGGATATCATCTGTCTTCAACACTTTGTTCGTGGTCGCAAACGAACTGGTGATGTTTTGCCTGAGGATGGTTTTTTCTTCTTCCTTTTTCGGGTAATCAATAACGACTTTCAACATAAAACGGTCAACCTGGGCTTCGGGCAAGGGATAAGTCCCTTCCTGCTCAATGGGGTTTTGCGTGGCAAGAACCAGGAAAGGTTCTTCCAGCGGATAGGTGTTTTCACCAATAGTGATCTGTTTTTCCTGCATGGCCTCCAAAAGTGCGCTCTGGACTTTTGCCGGGGAACGGTTTATCTCATCTGCCAAAATAAAGTTGGCGAAGATGGGGCCTTTCCTTACAATAAATTCCTCCTTTTTCTGGGAATAGATCATTGTCCCCAAAAGGTCGGCAGGCAAAAGATCGGGCGTAAACTGTATCCTTGCAAATTTTGCGTCAATGGCTTTTGCAAGGGAGGTGATGGCCAGGGTCTTTGCCAATCCGGGAACCCCTTCCAGCAGGATATGGCCATTTGCCAGCAGGCCAATCATAAGGCGTTCTACCATATGCTTCTGGCCAATAATTACCTTGCCCATTTCCATGCTGATAATATCAACAAAAGCACTTTCCTTTTGAATCCGTTCGTTCAGTTCTTTAATATCCGTTTGCATCATGATTTTAAAATTTTAAAGCGAACGCAAAATTAAGTATTCGGATTGCACAAGGGCAAATCTTCGTTGTTAAATATTGTTAAAGGGGTAGTTGCGGCCTTTTACGATAATGTTTTTACTGTTAAACCCTGAATAGCCTTCAAATCCAAGTTCCATCAGCTAAAAAAATAAAAATCAAAATATTTCTTGGATTATAAAAAAAATATTTACTTTTGCAGCCCTTAAATCAAAAATTGAATTTAACAAACAATAGGGTATGGCTAATCATATTTCAGCAATAAAGAGAATTCGTCAAAACGAAAAAAGAAGAGTACACAATAAGTATTATGCACGTACGATGAGAAATGCCCTTAAAGCATTTCGTTTGATCACCGACAAAAAGGAAGCTGCTGATAAGTTGTCCGGAATGTCATCGACAATTGACAAACTCGCAAAAAGAGGAATTATACATAAGAACAAGGCTGCAAACTTGAAATCGAAGTTGATGAAACAGGTGAGTACTTTGTCATAAAGAAAAGAGCTTTTTTTTCATGGCTTTTGGGTTAGGTCTCTGTCGCAAGACGGAGGCCTTTTTTTGTGGGCAATAAAATATTACTCCCAGATATATCAATTTAAAGCAATTCCATATACCTTTGTTATTCATTTATGATTAAATACCCCATAAAAATATTGGTTGCTTTCGGAGAAGCCATTGATGGCAACGACAAAATATTCACATGGCTCCTGAACAATGGCTACCCCGAGCTTGCAGCTTTGGCAAAAGCCATCAGGGGAAGCGAAGAGGCCAACCAATGGTTGTTGAAAAACAGGTTCCCACATTTTGCCGCTTTCGACATGGCCGTTGTCAATGACCAAAAAGCAATTGCCTGGTTAGAGAAATATAAATTCAATTTCCTCCTCGTCTTAGCAGATGCCTCACGAGGGAGCGAAGATGCCATCCGTTGGCTTGCCATAAAAGATTTGCAGGTTTTTATCCGCATCGCAAAAAAAATAAAGTTCTTCACCGATGGACAAACCTTTGATTACCACAAATTGCATTTCTAAGTCTTGCTTCCAATAATCTTGCTTCTCCAAGTCTTGCTTCCAATAATCTTGCTTCTCCAAGTCTTGGCTCTAATAATCTTGGCTCTAATATTCTTGGTTCTAATATTCTTGGTTCTCCATGTCTTGCTTCCAATAATCTTGTCCCTCAAAATCTTCTTTCCCCAATCCAAAATATCACTACTTTCGCACCAATGAAAAATATACGGAATTTTTGCATAATAGCCCATATAGATCATGGCAAGAGCACCCTTGCCGACAGATTACTCGAATTTACCGAAACCGTTTCGGAACGTGATGCACAGGAGCAGGTACTGGACGATATGGACCTGGAACGCGAGCGCGGGATCACTATAAAGAGCCATGCCATACAAATGGATTATGAACATGAAGGGGAAACCTTTGTCCTGAATTTAATCGATACTCCCGGACATGTGGATTTTTCGTACGAAGTTTCCCGTTCCATTGCCGCTTGCGAAGGGGCTTTGCTGATTGTGGATGCTTCGCAGGGAATACAGGCACAGACCATCTCCAACCTCTATCTCGCTATCGAAAACGACCTCGAAATTATACCCATCCTTAACAAAGTGGATTTAGAAGCAGCCATGCCCGAGGAAGTGAAAGACCAGATTGTGGAATTGATTGGTTGCAATCGGGAAGATATAATTGAAGCCAGTGGAAAAACCGGTTACGGGGTCGATAAAATCCTGGATGAAATCATCGACAAAATACCACATCCAAAAGGAGATCCAACTGCACCTCTGCAAGCGCTTATTTTTGATTCCGTGTTTAACTCATACCGTGGGATTATTGCCTATTTTAAAATCATGAACGGAACTATCAACAAAAAGGATTTTGTGAAATTTGTTGCGACCGAAAAAGAATACAATGCAGATGAAATAGGCGTATTACGCTTAAAAATGGAACCGCGCGATAAACTGATGGCAGGCGATGTAGGCTATATCATTTCAGGGATCAAGACTTCTGCCGAAGTAAAAGTTGGCGATACCATTACCCATGTGGAAAATCCCTGTGAGAATATCATTGACGGATTCGAAGATGTGAAACCCATGGTCTTTGCCGGGATTTATCCCATTGACCCCGAAGACTACGAAGAGTTGCGTGCTTCTATTGAAAAGCTGCAACTAAACGATGCCTCCCTCACTTTTGAACCTGAATCTTCAGCTGCGCTCGGCTTTGGATTTCGTTGTGGTTTCCTGGGATTGCTTCACATGGAGATTATCCAGGAGCGATTGGACAGGGAATTTGACATGACAGTGATAACCACCGTTCCCAACGTTTCCTTCAATGTGGTTACCAACAAAGAGGAGATAGTTGAAGTTCATAATCCGTCAGGGATGCCAAATCAAAAATACATTTCCCATGTGGAGGAACCCTATATCAAGGCACAAATTATTTCACGATCCGATTATGTGGGCAGTATCATGAAACTTTGTATCGACAAAAGGGGAACTCTTACCAACCAAATATATATTGGCACCGAC
>JAJRTT010000222.1 GCA_024278155.1 Bacteroidota bacterium
ACGTAATATTCAAATTGGCAGTATAAACACCTTCTTCCAGATCGGCAGCATCAAAACTCAAGGTAATATCCTCGGATTCCCCTGCGGCGATTTCCCCTTCGGTCGGGTCAACAATCAGCCATCCCAATACATAAACGGAATAGTCTTCCACTTCACCGTATTGTGTACTTCCACAAGGGTTGCCACAATCATCGCCTGACCATTTAATGCGGATTCGCATTGTTGTTTCGCCGGGAACAGCCGTGTTTGGGATTGTTATGGTATATGTTCCCTGTCCGCTATTGGCTATTTCACAAACAACATTTTCCCCAGCATCCTCAAAATCATCATCCTGGTTCCAGTCAATCCAAACACCAAGGTCATCGGCATTGTAAACGTTTCCATTGGTAACCGTAATATCATAGGATTCGCCCATGTTCACCAATGTGGACTGATCGGTATAATCGGCATACCCATCTTCACCGGAGGCATTGCTTATGTCGCCAAAAACGACATTGCTGATATATTCATCGCCACCGCCACTGGCACTGCAATATTCTTCAATGCCTTTATTACTGGTGATTTCAACACCAATACTATAATCCAGTTGCAATTCGCCTACGTTTTGGATTGTTATGGTCTTGGATGAAGATGCACCAATCAAAAGGTTTTCGATAACTTCATCGGCATTGATGTCGATATGTGGGTTTCCCCATTGGATAGAAGCCCCTGCACCGGAGGATTCGCCATCATCGTGCATCGCCGTTACCACATATGTGTAAACCCCATAATCGGGCAGGTTGTCCGTATAAGCGGTTTCTGTTGTTGTTCCAAGGAGTTCATTGTCCCTGTACACATTAAAGTAGAGGAAATCTTTTTCTTCAAAATTCCAGGTGAGCGAAGTCCCACCAGTTTCTTCGTCAAGGTCGATCACAAGGTCGGTTGGCTTCGGACGGTTATTGGTAACGTAGGGCGAAACGTAAGTCATATATAAACCATTCCTGTTATCGCCCCATACCGGATAAACAAAGCTTCCCCTTGCAGTAATAGAAAGGTAGTCGCCCATATACCCACCGGCAAGTCCGGGAATAGGTGAAGGTGTAAAAGCCACGTCGCTCACTTTGAAATCTTCCCAGGTATCGCCACCATCAAATGAATTGGCACAGAACACCTCACATTGGTTGCTGCTCACGTTTCTGTCGTCATAAAAAACAGCACTTAAGATCCCTGTTTCGGGATCGCAGACTATCCAGGGGGAATAATGCTCTTTTCCCTGTCCGGGATCATCCTGGTTTATTTTAATGGGATCTGACCATGTGGCGCCACCATCTTCGGACCGTATCATGTAAACATCAATATCGTTTCCCGTATTTACACCGGGGACACCCATATTTGTCCAGGTTACATAGATATTCCCATTGTACTGCCCGCCGCTGATATCAACGGTCATGACAGGAAAAGAATTAACCCGCATGTTTTTTGAGGTCTCAAGTTCACGGACACCCTTAATGTTAGAAATAATTTTTACGGCAGGGCTGAAGGTTACGCCCCCATCCGTTGATTTTGCAAACCCTATCCCATTTTCGGTGAGACCGGAACTTGGATAAGTGGCCCAACAGGCATAAACTTCACCATTGGGACCTGTTTGTAAATTTACGCCATGGTCAAACGAGGAAATACTCCCTGAAATGGGTTGCCTTGCTGTCCAATTGTCTCCATCATCGGTTGAACGGGAGATAACTACATTATAATCGTATGAGCCACCAAAATCGGTCCAGGCAACATATAAATTCCCTTCGTAAGGACTTGAGGGGCTATTGTCGATCCACATATGGTTTTTGTCGGCAAGTGAACCGGGGTTGGGTGCAATCGTTTTTGTTGTCCAGGATGATCCATTATCGGAATATGCCAATCCCATTCCACCCGGATTATTTATAAAGTTTATATATTCACGTCCATTCAGCCCTATGGCCGTTGTCGGGTCACCTGAGTTTCCGCCGCCGGCGCCCTGTGCCGATCCGCCCCAAGTCAATCCCCCATCATCCGATTGGAAATAATTGGCCCCAAATAGGACACCTACGCTTCCTCCGCTCCAACTAGTGGAATTGTTCGAATTGAGGATGTAATCCGTGTTATTGGGATCAACGAATGAGGAGTTTTCCGTTTGGGTAACATTGGTGAGACCCGTGACCGGAACATCCGGTGAATCATCGAACAATACAGAAAAGGCTTGTATTTCGCTTCCGGTGCTGATTGCCGGGGCAGTAGGTATAACAGGTGCCACGGGAGTCAGGCCTTTTGCGGCCATCCGTCCCCAATATCCCATATTGTCGATACGGGGGTTGATCACTTCCGATTGATCTTTCTGCTGTTTTTCTTTGGCTTGTTGCTTTTGGCCGATTACAGTTCCGCTTATGAAGAATATGGCTATCAGCATTGTCAGGAGTAGTTTTGTTTTTTGCATGTTTTCTTTAGATTAGTTATTAAAATAATTATTTATTCAAATTAATAAATTCAGTATTGGAAATCGTGATTCGAAAAGTTGAATCTACTTAAAGAAGAGTATTTGCTCATTATTATTTCATTAACAGACAACAAATCAAATTGTTTAGTTGCTTAGGGACAAATAAATATTCAACGAAGCAATTCCTTGTTGGAGAGGATACCAAATAAGGGGCATGGGGAACTAAACCATAAATTTCGGCCAAGTATCGTTGGTGAGAACGCCAACAAGGGGCAGTTATGAAATGAAAAAAAGGGGCAACACAAACGCATTGCCCCTCAAATGAATTCAATGAGAAAACGATTGAATCAAAATCTTCCTGATCGTTTCTGAACCGGAAGTTTTTACCTTAATGAAATAAACCCCCCTTTCCTGATTTCTCAAATCGATGGGGGTATTATTATCATTGTTGATTTCCTGAGTTTTTTCGCAAACCACTTGGTTCAACACATCCATGACCGTGATGTTGATTTTCCCTGCTTGCCCGTTTACGGAAAGGGTAAAAACTCCGTTTGAAGGATTGGGATATACTTTTAAATCTGCTGCCGACAAAGAAGTTATCCCTGTAAAAACAAAGTAAACCGCATTGGACTGTCCCGAAACACAACCGGAGCCATTTGTCACGATTGCATAATAGTAATCGGTTGTTGTGGGGTAATAGTCCTGTCCGGTTGCCCCTTCAATGGGACCATTGGAACCGTACCACTGGTTTCCCGATTCCACATTGGATGATACATGGTCTCCCTGTAAAGTAACTACCGGAGTTGCCGGTGTTGGGTTTACTGTGATGGTTACATCATCCGAAACGGAAGAACTTGCATCGCTTACCGTAACTGTGTAAGTGGTTGATTCAAGTGGTGTTGCCACTGGATTCGAAATTGTGGGGTCGTTAAGCCCCGATGTGGGTTCCCACGCATAATTATAGGTTCCGCTCCCTCCGGTGGCATAAGCCATCAGTTGCGAAGTTTCGCCAGCACAAATGATGGAAGGGTTTCCCGAAGCATTTACGCTTAAAGGATTTGCTGCCCCCGAACCTCCCGGGAACACGATGTAATCGATCCAGGCTTTGTCAGAACCATTGGAAACGCTTTGATCTTTTTCATAGGACCATTTTAATGTATGATCCCCGGAAGTAACCGGATAAGTCTCTTTGCCCCATCCAATTTCCCCGGCCCATTCGCCTTTTTGCACACCGTCGATATAAAAGCGGAGGTAGTCATAATTGTCTTCTGAAGAAACTTTCCGGTAAAAGGAAATTTCGTCATCGGCAAGCACGTTCATTGCTATGCTAAGTTCGGAAACCTGCTCATCGGAAATTGTTCCCGATTGTGCGCAATATGTGCCCTCGTAAGGGTTTTGATTTGTTATCAGCCAGTCGGCATTTCCACCGAAATCCCATGAAAATGCAGAAAAATCACCTGTTTCAAAATCCTCAACAATAAAACCTGCTATCAGGTAAAAAACATTTTGGGTTGTGTAATCACCGGAGGACAGAATATCCAGAAGATCGATCCCGGTACCAATAGGTGTGGCCGCACCCACTTCAATTGTGAAGCTTGCCTGTTTGGACTGACCGGCATCAAGGGTTCCCAAATCAACATTGGAAGTCAATAGGGTGACATATGTGCTATTTGAACTCAATGCTCCCGAAACATTGTTGCAGGCACAATGGCCCAGGTTTGAGGACTGGACAATTACATCAACGGTTTCGCCCGGATCAAGGATGCCATCGCCGTTTCCCTGGCTGTCATCAATGGTGAGGTCGCCAATCACCAGTTCGGGTGCGTTCATGGTAATTTGAAAACCGGAATTCCATGTTTCCCCTCCTTCGATCACAAGGTCAAAGTTGACAATGTGCTGGTCGGGGATATTGGATGCAATATCAAAGGAAAAAGCAGCAGAAAGGTTAACGATCGCATTACCGGCAATGGAAGCAAGGGATTCAAAACCATCTGTGATTGTCACATTGTTGTCGGTACTTGTCAGGGTTATCTGCAAATCGGAAGCGGTTTGTGTTCCTACATTTTCAATTTCGACGGAAAGGGAAACCGTTTCCCCAAAATCGGGTTCACCATTGTTGTTTCCCGCTGCATCGTTTATTTCAAACGAATTATAGATAATATAAGCCCCGTCATTGGGAACAACCGAAATATCATAAGTCGTTGGAAGGCAATTGTAACCGGAAACAATAAGTTGAGCATCGCCCACGTTTTCGAAAACCGGGTCAAAATCAATTTGGGCTGTCCCGCTTGCGTTTGTAAGCCCTGTCCCGTAAATCATGCCATCTTTAATAACTGTGCAAGTAAAATTTTCCATGGCCGCACCATTGGAGGTAACCGTTACATTTGTTGATGATACACCAATTGGGATGGCCGATTCGTAAGTCGTGTTTATGGAAATGGGCTCATCGGTTAAAACACTGAGGGCCGCATCGCCAAGGATATTGATGTCGTAAAAGTTCCAACGCAGAGCACCTTCTTCCCACTGTCCCGGGGCGGTTACCCATGGGGCAGTTTGTATTTTTGCTTCGGCAAAAGCGGTCCCAAGGTGGTTCAATTTTTCATGATAAAGGGCATCCACCATTTCACGGTGGAGGTGGGCCGCCGGGCCTTCTGTTTGGCCTTCGTTGAACCAGCCGTACCTTGAATTTCCAATTACTGCCACGGCAAAATTCTCAATAGTGACCATTTTCTCAAGGATGCAATCATTGTAATCGAAAGAACCACAGTCGCAGCCATGGGTTTGGAGGAATGTATAATTGTGGTCAATACCATTGGCCCCAGAAAAATTGGAGTTGGTGATGTCCGAAATGGACAAATGCGCCACATAAGTTTGGTTGGCATGGCCCACGTGATGGACAAATTGTTTTCCCGAATTGATTTTTGAGATCAACGTGTTGCCGCTCCATGCCTGGTCAAATTCATACAGGGTTTCGATATTGTTGCTTTCGGGGATTCCGATTGTGGTATATCCATTGTCATCGTGTGTTCCAATCAGTAAGTCGAGGTAATCTTTTCCCCAGGTATCGGGGCCCGAATAAAGGTTTTCCCCCGCTAACAGCGGACTTGTAAACTCACCCAGGACAGGACTGTCCTGATAAGAAATGGATTTGTGCTTTAAGTTATTGAGTTCGGTCACATTGCTGAACGGGAAACGTGAAACGGCAATGTCCGGCAATAAGTCATCTTCACCGGGCTCGCCCCATTTGTTGTCATTGTCGTCGTTCCAGGTTCCGTCGAGGCCCGAATAATATAAATCGGCCGGGATTCCGTTATCGGTATATCCCCCGCCCGATTGCACATAGCAATAAAAACCACGGTAGGGGATATGTTCCACATCGCCGCCAAGGATCACATAATCAACATTGTGTTGCTGGTATTCCTGGATGATGTAATTCCGGATTTTTTCCTGAACATCCTGTCCCGTGCCGTTGGCAATGATATATTCCTTGGACACGACTTCTGTTTTTATCCCGCGTACCAGATATAGGTCGATCAAATCCTGAAAATCGTTTTCAAATTGGGAAGGTGTGATAATCATCAATTCATAATCTTCTGCATTGAATTTGCTTTCGGGGTACATCAAAACACCTTCAGGGTTCTGTGCGAGGTTTTTTATCTTTCGTATTTTATTGGGCGATGTTTTCAGGTTTAAAAACGCTTTTTGGGCAATTGCACCGGGCTTGCTTTTTAGTTTTACTGTTACCGATTGATAATAGGAAAGGCTTCCCGTTACCGGATTGTACTTTACAGGTGTGAAAGTGGAAAGCGCAAACCCAAAACCGTTCAGGAACTCGGTGGTGACGGTCCCGTTTACTTTTTTGGGATAAGATATATCCGTTGCGTAAATCTTCTCATTTTTCACAAAGGCAAAAGGCCCGTCTTCAGAAAGGGGATGGGAAGGTTGCTGCGGGGAAATTTTATAAAAGCCCGGGATCTGAATTTCGTTTTCACAAATAAATTCAATGCTGCTGACCGATTCCCCCGGAGGTAAAATCAGGCTTACTGCATGATAGGGCAATGAAGGTTCCCCCGGAACCCCGTTCAGGAAAGTATTTTCAAAAGTGATTTGAACGGCTTCTTTGGATTCAGATAATTGAGGGTTTGAAAATTGAAAGGTTTTTTCAATTGTACCTGCGAACAAGCTGGCACTTACCATAATAATGGCAATAAACGATAGGGTTTTTTTCATAATAATCTCGATTTCTTTAAGAGTTGTTTTTTAATAAAAGCAAGACATTGCGTTTGTTTAAAAAGTTGCTTTATTTTATGTTGAAAGTATGGGAAATGAGAACTCCGGTCAGTGATGAATAAAAATCCTACCTTTGAAAATGAATCAGGCTTTCAAACAAAACGCCTGTGAAGCAAATCAGAAACATTTGTCCCATGAAAAGCATTTTAATGTTATTTGTGTTTTCCCCGGTTTTTTTGTTTTCACAAAGCAATGATTTCAATGACCTTAGCCACAGACGGAATTCGCTATATCTGGAGTTTTTAGGGAATAGCCCTACTTCATTTTCTTTGAATTATGAACGCATCTTGACCGATTCCTATAACGAGTATGCGAGTAAATTGAGAAAAGACCATGTGGCGCTAAGACTGGGTTTTGGCTATTTCCCCGTGAACGATAACTGGAAGGATTTTGCAATACCTTTTGAGTTGTTGTTGGTTTTTGGCAGTAAAAGGCATCATTTTGAAATGGGCCTTGGGGAAACATCACATTTTGAGGTTGCAACAAGCCAGGATTACAATGGTGAAATGGAGGTACAGACGGATTTTTCGGTTATTTAGTTTTCAAGGTTAGGTTACAGATATACAGGCCCAAAAGGATTTATGTTCAGGTTGGGATATACACCCATGATTTATGAATTTTTTGATGTTCATGTGATTGACCACCCATTTCAATTGTGGGGCGGTGTAAGTATGGGTTATTCGTTTTAAGGATCAGTATAAAAGCGAAAAAGCCCCGCACAAGTGCAGGGCTTTTAGGTCAAATTGTTTCAGTGGGTTATTTCCGGATAACCACCTTTTTATTAATAAGGATATTTTCCCCTTCGATGTGCATATAATACACCCCGGCTTCGGCATCCAGATCAATTGTTTTGCTCAGGTTACCGCTTACTTCCAGTATTCCCGATTGGTAAACTACTTTGCCAAGGGCATTGTAAACCTTCACGGTCACATCATTGTTAAAACCGTTCAGTTCAAAAGTAAATGAACCGGTATTTGGGTTCGGGTAAATTTTCAGGTTGTTTTCGTTGATATTGTCGGCAATGCCCGTACAAATAGAACATTCCACATCAAATGCCTCGGAGAGTTCACTATCGCCACAATCGTTCATGGCCTTTACCTGTATGGTAACCATCCCCGTGTAGTTTTCCGTCCATTCAATCGTCCCGGTTGTGCCCGTTCCTGTGATTGTTCCTGCATCTTCTGGCATAACGCTCCATTCGTACAGGTCGGCACCAACAACATTTGAAATAGTATATTCATTGAACAGCCCATAATTGGTACAGGCCAATCCTTCACCTGCCGGCATTTCCGGGGAAGCAGGAACTGTACCGACGGTAATATAATCAGCTTTTGAAATGGTGCTGCTGTTTGTGCCGTCAGATACTTCCAATGTAACATCAAAAACGCCTTCGGTGGCATAAGTTACCGTTGGGTTTTGTTCCGTGGAGGTTTCAGGTGTCCCCCCTTCAAAAACCCAGTTCCAGGAAGTGGGCGTACCAAAGGTAAGGTCGTTGAAAACAACATCGCCATCCACACAAATGTCTGTTTCGTCTGCCATGAAATCAGCATTCAGGGCTCCTCCCTGCATCAAACCAAAGAACACGAGGTATTGGTGCATGAGCTCTTCACGTGTAGAAGGGAAAGTTGCATTGTCCAATCCACCAAATTCATGGGCTGTCCCGATTGTTTTATAAGTCCCGGCATCATAGGCAACGCCTGTCCCGTATGCAGGGGATTGGTTTTTCAGGATGGTGAAAGCATTGCCGATGGGTTCCAGGTGGTCCATATAACTATTGGCCCCCGAATAGTTGAAAGACATCCCTTCGGTGAAAGTGCCTGTCTGTCCCTGTACTGTTCCCATGTCGCTTGTGCCATCAGTAGTCCCGTTGATGTTGAACATGGCATGGGCAGCAGTTTGGCTGTCATATGCCCATGTATCGCCACCTTCCATGTACAATGCACCACCATTGTTCAAATAAGCGGCGAGCACATCACCTTCGGAACTTGTTAAAACGTGTCCTGGATAGATTCCTAGGTTGACAAAAACAGAAGAATACAAATTCAAATCAGCAGGGAAAGCCGTGAGGGTTTCATAGGAAATCTCCGTGACGTCCAATGCCTGTTCCATTTTTGTTGCAGAAGACCCACTTTCGAGGTTAAGGATAAGAACAGGGATTTGCCCAACTACAATGGTGAACATTCCCGAACCGGCTATGCCCATATCGGCTGCCATATCAAAATCAAAATCGGCCATATGCCCGGCAGGTGTGCCCTCATCGGCAGAAACGCTGAAAACACCTCCGGTATTTCCACCGGCAGCGAGGTCTCCGTAAGGCACTTCATTTGTGTTGATGGTAATATAAGCATCGCTTGACAACAGATTGGCCAAAAGGTTGTAGGCTTCCGAGCTGCCAGAGTTTTCACAGTTCACCAGGATGTCAACCGTTTCACCCGGATCAAGTTTGCCGTTATTGTTCCCTGTAGGGTCGCTGATTTGGAAATCAACATATTCCAAAACAGGTGCATGGCCAATAATACTTATATAGCTTAACCATGTTTCACTTCCGTTTGTGGCACTCACTTCAAAAGTAACATTGTGCATATCAGGGATATCTTCGGCCACATCATATGCAAATCCATCCTCAACCATTGCAGTTGCGTCAGGGGCAATGTTTCCGTAAGCTTCGGTACCATCGGTAATTGTGATGTATTCGTCTTCTGAACCAATTGTTACCACAACATTGTCAGCTTGCTCAACACCCACATTTTTTACGGTTATGCTCAATAAGTTTGATTCGCCGTAATCCATCATACCGTCACCGTTTCCACCTACTGCATCATTGATCGCGAAATCATCTTTTACAACATAGGGCCCGCTTGGGGGAATTACATCCACAACAGCAGTATAGCGATAGAAATTTTGTTTTGTAATAGTAACTATTACCTGGTCGGGAGGAATCTGACCTGGAATCAGGATAGAAACAGGTGCGCCTGTTGCTTCTGCAGTTCCAATGATTTCACCATTAACGGTAAGGGCGATAAATGCGCCTTCGTTGGCCGAAACATCAAATGAGGTTACCCCGGCATATAAAATCGGGTTATGGCTTACGGCCAGGTCCTGGGGCACTTCAGAATAAACAGTGGTAAAAGCATCACCGTGCATATGGAAAAGGTTATAGGTTACCTCTTTGTTGTCCACATTGTAAGGCCATGAGGATTGCTGTAAAAAGTATTTACCGGCTGCATTTCCAAAAGCGGGCATTACATCCCTCGAATCGGGCGTTGTTCCATAATCAGGGAGGAAATCGGGCCATTGGTTATCATAAGCTCCCCAAACATAAGTGTCATTTACAAAAGAATAAGAAACCTCGGAAGCGGCAATAAGCCCAAGTGCACCTGAATTTTCGCCACCCGAAGTATAACGGTGGAATTTCTCGGCAAAACATTCGCCCGAAATATTGTATTTTCCCGTGAGGCAGTTGATCGACCAGATGAAAGTAAGGTCTGTATTGTTCAGGCTGTTGATGTTCGAGCTTTGGAACGAAGGTTCTCCCCAACCTGTTTCAGAACCATGGTCGCGGTGCTGGAGGATAAAAGCGCCATCGTTGATGCCGTTCACCACATCCTGTGCACTTCCGTTCCATGTACAGTTTACCTCTGAAGGTGAGGCAGGGATATAACCCAATCCATTGGGGCCAAATACATTCAGGACAGTTCCTGTGTTTGTGGCAGTTGACCAGGGATCGGAATTTGGGTTTCCCGAATATGTTTTATTGATACGATTTGGGCTTTTCCCCAATTCGTTTTCCCAGAAACCGGCAACGGATTCGGAACATATCTGGAACCATCTTTCCGTTTGAAAACCAAGGGCCGTAATGGGATGGTCGTAAAAATCGGCACTTGTTGGAGGTGTGCGTTCATAGTTCAGGAATTTGGTGACCATCACTTCTAATTGTCCGGCATGTTGTGCTGTCATACGTGCAAATACGATATCGGGCATGTCATTGCCACTTACATCAGCAAGGATATTGTCAGAAACACAATAGCTGTTCCAGATAGGCGAGGTGATGCTATTGGCGGCATTGCTTCCGTAATCCCCAAGCAGGAGGACGGCAGAAGGGACAATGTCCCAGGAAGCATAGGCATTGTTGATATAGTTTTCGAGGATGGAAGGTGTGTTTCCCCCCACATCACCCAAAGTAACCACATCGGTCAGGATTCCCTGAAGTGTGCGGAACACCTTGATCGAATCTGCCCATTGCTGGAAAATAGCATCCGTAGGCGTGATGATCAGATAATCGCAACCCGTGGCTTTCGTTCCAATATTTTGGTTATAGTCAACTTTGGGAAGTGAAGCATGGTTCAGGAACATATCGTTCATCAAGGGATCCCAAAAACGGCTGCGCAAGCGGTCTTCACCAAAATGATTTGAGCCCCCTTCAAAAGCAACTTCGATTTTCACGTCCCTGTAAACCTTCAGTTCTTTGGTCACCGGATTGTACTGAAAAGGTGTAATACCAAGCATTACGGCATCGACTCCCCTGATTTGCGCAACTTTTGACAATTGAAAAGGCTCTGCCGGATAGAAAGCATCTTTTTGGTATATGGATGCGTTTTTTGCAAATTCCAACGGGCCATCTTCGGTATCCCAGGGAATACGCGGCGCCGGGGACATTTCAATATCCTTGAATGTTTCTGTCCTGAACGAAATGATTTTCAGGCTGGCTTTTGCACCTTCGGGAATGGCAAGGTACCTTCCGTTTCCCGGTAAATTGGGCGCGCCTTCATTGTTTGGCAACAGAACGCCCGGCAAACTGATGACATCCATTGACTCGCCATTGATCAGGCTTTTTGAAATATCAAAATTGCGGATCGAAAAATTGATTTCAACGCCGCTTGATTTTTGGCTCGTTACCGAAAAGCCCTCGTTTCCCCAACTGTCGTTATAGGAAATGTTCCCGGCAAACGTTGTCGTTACCGAAAAGAGTAACCCGGCAAAAAGCAATAATGCCAGTTTTTGTAAATGTTTTTTCATAATCATAAGTGGTTTGTTAAATGAATAATTCTCTGTGTTTATTTAATTATTAGTTTTTTCCTTGAATGATAATTAGTTGCATCAATTACGACAAAATATACCCCCGGTTTCAAGTTTTCCAGGGATAACTGAATTTGTGAATTTGCGATATCCGGGTTTTTGTCAAAATAAATTGTTTTCCCCAATGAATTGATGATCCTTAAACCGGAAACCTGTGTTAAACGATTATCTGTTTTAATGGTGAATGTGCCGTTGTTTGGATTAGGATAAATTTCGGTGATTGGATCCTGATCTTCATCAATGCCTTCGCAGAACCAGCAAGCCACTTCAAAGCCTTCAGAATATCCGCTTTCCCCGCAATCGTTCATGGCTTTTGTGCTAATGGAAGCTGTTCCTTCCCATCCAAAAACCCACTCAACAGTGCCCGTTGTTCCAGTCCCGGAAATCACCCCTGCTTCAGAAGGGGAAAGGACCCATTCGTGGGAGACGGCATTTGGAACAGAAGGAACCGAGTAATCCGAGTTGCTTGTATAGTTTGTACAAACGAAATCTTCACCCTCGGGCATTTCCGGTGTGTCCGGTGTTGTGCTTACATGGATATAATCGGCCTCGGTAACCGTGGTGCTGTTTGTCCCGTCCGAAACTTCCAGCGTAACGTCATAGATACCGGCAATATCATAAACCACGTTTGGGTTTTGTTCTGTGGAAGTTTCGGGCGTTCCCCCCTCAAAAGTCCATGACCAGGATGTTGGGGTCCCGGCTGAATTATCGATGAAAGAAACTTCGTCAGTTATACAAATATCCGTTGCATCGGCCAAGAAATCCGCAATCAAGGCATCTCCCTGCATCAAGCCAAAAAATAGCAGGTACTGGTGCATCAATTCTTCTTTTGTGGAAGGGAAAGCCGCATCGTCCAACCCACCAAATTCGTGGGAAGCGCCAATGGTTTTATAATTTCCCCCTTCATAGGCAACTGCAGTTCCATAGGAAGGCGATTGATTTTCAAGGATGATAAATGCCTCTCCGATGGGCTCAAGGTGGTCCATATAACTGTTGGCGCCCGAATAGTTGAAAGACATCCCTTCGGTGAATGTAGTGGTCTGTCCCTGAACTGTGCCCATGTCACTGCTACCGTCATTTGTCCCGTTAATATTAAAAAGGAAATGTGCGGCCGTTTGTGTATCATAGGCCCATGTGTCGCCACCTTCCATGTACAATGCGCCTCCATTGTTAAGGTAACTGGAAAGGAGATCGCCTTCCAAAGCTGTGAGTACATGTCCCGGATAAATCCCAAGGTTGACGAAAATGGATGAGTAAATACTTAGATTGCTTGGAAAGCTTGTTACATAATCGGCGGACAGGCCATTTGCGGCAATTGCATCCTGCATTTCGGCGCCACTTCCCTGATTGGGGTCAAGGTCGAGGATCAGCACAGGAACCTGGCCTACCATGAAGTTCATGGTGAAATCCGTTGTATAGCTTCCTCCGTTTGAAGTAATGTTCAGGTTGATTTCAACCGGTTGTCCTGTGGGCGTATTATCATCGGCAGTAATCGTAAAGGTCCCGGTGGCCGTTTCCCCAACGGCAACATCGCCCAAAGAAACATTTCCATTGTCAATACTTACCCAGGTGGATGTGGTGGAAATCATTCCATCGGTATTCTCCGCCAGCATATCCCCATTATTTTTAATGACAATGTTCAGGTCAACGGTTTCCCCCGGATCTATTTTACCGTTGTTGTTCCCACTGTTATCGTCCACTTCATAATCGAGCAATACGATATAAACACCCGAAATGGGCTCAAGGGCTTCCATGGCGTCCAAATCAAAACCGGCATCGGCAACGTTCCCTGAACCATCGCCATCATCCACTATTTTTACGAATTGCGTTTCGGGAAGCCCTGATAAACCCAAATCAAAATCGGCAGTTCCAGTTCCTGTCCCCAAGCTGAGCCAGGGGCCGTCAATAGTTTCGCCGGCATAAAGGGTGTAACTTTCGGAAGAAGAACTTCCTTCGTGCACACGGATGTCAGGGCCTGCGCCATCAGCTATCGGGAATTGCATATCGAGGATGCACCATCCACTTTTCCCTATGGAATAATAAATATTATCGGGCGGGCCTATCACCGCTTTAGTGTTGCCTTCATCGGCTTCGTTGTTGCCCGCTATTTGTGAAGCAGAAAATTTATAAACGTATTGTCCATCGAGTGGTTGGAGTTGGAAATCCGTTGTAGTCGCATTATTTGAAGTTACAACAACATTATCAATGGTTTGCGTTTCGTATCCATTGGCAACCACTTTTATGGAATAGGTCCCGGGAAGGATGTACTTATGATAATCCCCGGCAGTCGGGTCAGAAAAGCAAGGCATATAATCGTCAACGAAAACCACTGCTGTTACAGGATCCCCGGTATTGGCATCCGTAATTGCCCCCTGCACACCATATCCCGAACATTCGATCATGGCCAGCATGGAAGGATAATTATAATTGTAGTACATCATGATTTGCGAAGCGGGTGGTTGCTTGCTATTGGAAATTTCCATGGACCAGGAGATGGAGCCCTGGATACCGTAGTTGGAATCCTTGGTACTTCCGTTGATGGCATACATTCCCGTGTTTCCTTGTCCGTATTCAAGATTGGCATAGCCTGAAATATTGGAATAAACCCCGGCAAGTTGATTGATATGGTTCCAATCGGGAGGTGAACTGGAACGATAGCTCCATGGTAACGAAATATATTCGGTCCCGCTATGGTAAGTGGTATGTACCACAAATTGGTTATTGTACATACATGCACGCAAAGCCTTGGATTCGGGCTGCGACCAGTATCCGGTGCTTCCTCCCCAGCCGTCCCACATATAGGCCCAGTCGCGGTTCAGGTCCACTCCATTGCTGTTTTCGCGGCTCATGTTTTCCCTTCCCCAGGGGTTCACCATCAGGTAAAGCCAGATTTCACGGTTATCTACCAAAGTTGTGATATCAGGGTTGTTCCCGTATTGCAAACACAGGTCGCGGGCAAAGCGGATCACGTTTTCCGCACCCCCTATTTCGTCCCCGTGGATACCGCCATCGAACAAAACTTCCGCTTCGGGCTCATCCGTTAAAACATTGTCACTGATTTTTAGGGCCGTTAGTTCATATTGCCCGGTGGCATCGGTCCCAAAAACATAGCGTTTGCAAATACCGGGGAAATGGGTTTCGAGGCTGTCGGCCAATTCGATTATATCATCATAGGAATGGTATGCGTCTTTTGTTAGCCAAAAATTCTCATAATGATCGTTTAGGTTTTTGATTTCTATTTCAAAAGAGAGACCGGCAGCTTCAATAAGTTCGAGTTCTTTGGGTATAAGCCAGGTGGTTATTTCATTCAAGCCAAGGCTACCGACCTCATAATTCAAATTCAAACTATTTATTATTGCAATATCCTGTGGGATGGCGATTTCAATTTTTACCTGCATTTCGTTGGGCCGCCAGCCATCGGCAAAGGATTGTAAAAAGCTAAAAACAATTAAGGAGGAGAGTAAAAGATTCTTCATGGGCAAATAATCAATTGTTTTTGTATTGATACAAAAAGACATTGGGACGGGAAAAAAGGTTGTACAAATAGAATGGTTCTAAATAAGTGGGGACAGGGTAACCTTTTTGCC
>JAJRTT010000223.1 GCA_024278155.1 Bacteroidota bacterium
GCCCGGTGGTCACACTGAGCTTGTCGAAGTGTGAACCCATTAAATATATTATAAGTAATAACAAAAAAGCTGGAATTTTACAATTCCGGCTTTTTTATTTTCATCTCTTTTTGGTTTAAATCACTTACTGAAAAATACCTACCTATGGGTATTGTTTTGCGTTTTTTAACTTTCGTCCTTTGCAAAAAAATTATTACTCACAAATACTTAATTATTTACTAACCCCCCGGTTTACGGGATTAAAAATTAAACAAAATGAAAAAACAAATTACGATTTTAACGGCAATTTTAACCATTTTCGCGTTTACGGCAAATGCAACAATTTGGACAGTGAGCAACAACCCCGACAGCCCCGGGCAGTACACAAGCCTGCAAATGGCTGTTGACAGCTCAGGTGTGCACGACACCATCCTTGTGGCAGGTTCACCCACATCCTATGGCAATGTTACCCTTAAATGGTCATTGACATTGATAGGTGCCGGCTATAATAACCCTTATGGCTACAATACAACAGTTGGCAGTATAAGCCTTACAAGGTTCAATGTATCAATAGGTGCCAGCGATACCAGGATAATGGGTTTTTATGTAGCAAGTTATATTTCCTTATCTGGTAACTATAGTGGGGGTACATTGGAGCAAAAAATTTTAGAAAACGTGGTAATTGAAAGGTGCATGTTGGCTTCTTATTTTAGTTTTAGTGGTAATGCAACTTATAGAAACGATACCATAAGGAACTGTATATTTAATAACTATATCAACCTAACTGCTTCTAGTAGCAATTTAGATAACATCATTATACACAATAATATATTTAATGGGGCTTATTTATTGAGTAGTTCAAGTATTGATTTAAGTTCAACCTATCTAAAAAACAATATCTTCCTGAACAGGAATGGCAATGTTTTTAGCTCGACATACAACATGGTCATCGAAAACAATATCTTTTATCAGGCCTTGCCACAAGGTGCTACAAACTGTGCTTTCAACAACAACATTACATTTATGAACAATGATAATGTGATACCCGGCCCCAACAATGTGGGCAGTGGCAATATGGTTGATGTTGACCCCATGTTCGTGAATTTCCCTTTCCTCGGCGCACCATTCGATTATGGCCACGATTATCATTTGCAGGCAGGCTCTCCCGGTATTAATGCCGGTACCGATGGCACCGATATTGGGATATACGGTGGCATGATGCCTTTCGAAATTGGCGATAACCCCTACATCCCGCAAATGATGGAAGTTACTTTGCCATCGGGTAGCTCCGTCCCGGCAGGTGGAACGCTCAATGTTCATTTTACTGCCAAAAAGCAGGATTAGTAAGTATTTATTTGGTAAAAGTGGTAATTCAACTTTTGTCCGTATCGGATATTTTTAGTTCGATAAATGCTATAATGGTTGAATGCTAAAATGCGATAATAAAAATATAGTACCAAATGTAAAATACGGGTATTGTAAAAAATGAACTAATTTTTAATAAAAGGTTTATTCATTGAATCATTCTCGTACTGACGCATTGATGCATTCCCACATTAATACATAAATGGATCATAAGTTTATTGCCAAATCTACCGGATTATTAATACAACAACAATGAAGACAAAGATCTTACGGGTATTGATCATACTGCAAATTGTTTTAGGGGCAGTACATGGCCAAACCATCAGCGAGGCAGAATATTTTGTCGATGCCGATCCGGGAATTGGCAATGGCGTGCCCTTGGCAATTTCCCCCGGGGATACTGTTGTCGGAAATTTCAGCTTTTCCATCGGTAACTTACCGCCCGGTTGGCACCGCCTGACCGTCAGGGTAAAGGACAACCTCGGCAGATGGAATGTACCGTACGGAAAAAGGTTTTATGTTTATGAGACCCTACATCACGACCTTACGAAAATACGGTCGCCTTTGGTACAGGCTGAATATTATTTCGACACGGATCCCGGACAGGGCAACGGAACTCCAATAACGCTCAACAGGGGCGATACTTCAGATGTGGACAGGTACATACAGCTTACAGGCCTCGATACCGGTTACCACTATTTATACGTCAGGGCAATGGGCGATGATGGCCTGTGGGGGCTGCACCTGCGGCAGCAATTCCATATCGATACCATTTCGTGCACCATGCCTGTTGTTGACTATACCTACGATACGGTTACTTTCGGTTCACCAACAAGTTTTACCAACCTCACGGACAGTGTCCATGGAGGCACGGTATATAAATGGGACATCGGCAACGATAGTATCATCGACTATACCACCAGGGATATTGTACATACCTTTTCAAGTGCCGGAGCGTACGATGTAAAAATTACCGTTGAAAACGACACGGCCTGCATTGCGTCTGTAATCAAAGGCGTGGTCGTTGGGCCGCTGCCCGATACTACGATCCTTATAGCGGGCTTAACGGAATTTTGCCAGGGCGATTCGGTAATACTCACCTCGGACAACGATCCGGGCAACCATACTTTTTCATGGTCAAGTGGTGAAACATCACAGGAAATAACTGTTAAAACGGGCGGGGCCTATTATGTGTGGGCCACCAATTCGTATGGCCTTGCAAGGGAGTCGCAGGAAATTACCGTAATCGTCCGCGATACGATTGATGTACAACTGACAACGTTCAATGCTGCCGGGGGAAATGCCAACGGTATGGCGTTTATCGAAATTTCAGGTGGAACCGGAAACTATACCATTAACTGGTCGTCCGGGGCAACGGGAACAATCGTGAACAACCTTGCAGCCGGAAATTATACTGTTACTGTTGATGACGGCAATTGCCCAAAAACACTACCTTTCACTATTAACAACCTCCCAATAAATTCCGGCAATATCATGTATGCAGAATATTATATTGATGATGATCCGGGAGTTGGGAATGGAATCAATTTGAATATTGGTGCAGGCGATACAATTGAATATGCAACTCAAATTCCTTTAAGTGGATTTCCGGTGGGATACCATAGTTTGAATATCCGCATAAGGGATAATGAAGGTGTTTGGGGCATAGCATCCCGAAATACTGTTTTCGTTTCAGATACATCAAGTGCATCTCAATCAACACAGCCACAATTGGCGGAAGCCGAGTATTTTCTTGATGAAGACCCGGGCGTGGGCAACGGGACACCATTTGCAATCACGCCGGGAGATTCCATCGACCTTAACATAAGCTTCCCGACAGCCGGTCTTCCTTTGGGGTTTCATGATTTCTTTGCCCGTGTGAAGGACGAAGATGGGAAATGGGGTATTTATGATGGAAAACCGTTTTTTGTTTATAATGATGAATATACCGATCTGCGGAAGGCAAGGAGAAAAATCGCGATAGCTGAATATTTTTTCGATACCGACCCGGGTGTTGGGAACGGGATCCCCATTTCATTCAATATCTATGATACGGTGAACGTCAATCGTTTTATCCCGGTTGCAGGACTCGATACCGGTTATCATTTTGTTTACCTCAGGGTAATGGACGAAGATCTGAGCTGGAGCTTGTGGGACAGGCAACAGTTCCATGTCCATTATGTAACATGTACCCCGCCGATAGTTGATTTTACTGTCGATACGGTAAATGTGTTGGGCAATCCTGCAACATTTACCAACCTTAGCGATAGTGTTTATGCCGGGGCAACCTATGAATGGGATATCGACAATAACGATACGGTCGATTACACAACTGCTGATATCACGCATGTTTATCCTGAATATGGGATTTATGATGCTAAACTAACTGTTTACAATTCCGATTCTTGTTATGCTTCCTTTATCAGGGAAGTTGTGGTAAGCCCGGCAATCGATACCTCATTGATCGTAATCGGGAACACCTCTTTTTGCTATGGTGATTCGGTAATACTCACTGCACAGCCCGGTTATTCCTATAACTGGAACAACGGTCAGGCAACCCAGTCCCTTATTGTGAAAGAGGCAGGCTCGTATATTGTGAGGCTCACCAATCAATATGGTGTGCAGGCATTGTCCCGTGCCATAAGTGTAACGGTATTTCCCCTTGCGGATGTACAGCTGTCACTTGTTCACGCAACAGGTGGCAATGCAAACGGAACTGCCATTCTTAATGTAACTGGCGGAAGCGGGAGCTATTCATATAATTGGTCGAGCGGAGGAAACCTCTCCATTGAGAATAATTTGGCAGAAGGCGATTATAATGTAGTAGTAAACGATGGCCATTGTCCGGTCAGTACTGATTTCCATATTTATAACAACCCTGTTTATCCCGGAGATGTGATAGCTGCCGAGTACTTTTTTGACAGTGATCCGGGCGTAGGAAACGCAAGCTCGCTTAATATTGCGGGTGGCGATTCTGTTTATTTTGCCACATTTATCCCAACCTCAGGGCTTAGTGTTGGTTATCATAACCTTAATATCAGGACAAGGAACGATAATAATGAATGGAGTATTTTTTACAGCGAACCAATTTACGTGTATGATACGGTGATCTATCCTCCTGTGATACAACCTCCATTGGCAAGTGCGGAATATTTCTATGATGATGATCCGGGCGTGGGAAATGGAACTGCTGTTGCTTTCCCCAATTCCGATTCAATTGACATGAACATTTCGTTCAATACTTCAGGTTTGGATGTCGGCTTCCACAAAGTCTCATTAAGGGTTTTGGATAGCCTGTCGAAATGGAGTATCTCCGATGCGTATGATTTTTTCGTTTATGAATCTACTCTATCACCAGTTGAAATTGATAGCTATAAAATTATAGCTGCTGAATATTTCTACGATGACGATCCGGGCGTGGGCAACGGTATTCCTGTTGATTTTACCCCAATTTCCGATTCCATAGAAATAGAGCGGTACTTTTCGGTGGCCGGACTTGATCCCGGAGCGCACAGGCTTTTTGTACGTACAAAAGATGAAGATGGGAAATGGGGCATTTATAAAGATCAGCCGTTTACAGTACGGGTTGTTTCATGTACCGCCCCTGTTGTCGATTTTGTCTCGGATATTGTTAACCCCGGAAATGCGACAACATTTACGAACCTTACGGACAGTACATTTGCAGGGACTACTTACGAATGGGATATCTTTAACGATGGTTCGGTTGATTTCACAACGGAAAACATCAGTTACAGCTTTAGTGGTTCAGGGATGTATGATGTGAAACTGACCGTTATAAACACGGATACATGTCAGGCATCAATAATCAAACAGGTTATTGTTGGGCCATTGCCAAACCCTGTTGTTACAATCCAGGGAAGCACCGAAATATGTGAGGGCGATTCTGTTATACTTACCGCTTCTGCAGGTTTGGGTTATGAATGGTGGCCGAATGGCGAGGACACACAATCAATAGTTGTGAAGAATTCAGGGACTTATTATGTGTGGGTAACAACTGCGGCAGGCATCGAATTAAAGTCCGATGTCCATGAAATTGCCCAATTTGAAATTCCTGAACTTACGTTGTTGGCAACCCATTCAACGGGTGGAAACAATAATGGCAGCGCTTATGTTGAAGTTTCGGGCGGTAGCGGATCTTATGGTTATTTGTGGTCAACCGGTGGCACCGCTTATTATGCCAACGATCTTGTATCCGGCAATTATAGCGTTCAAATCGATGATGGCCATTGCCCGGTTGACAGCTCGTTCTTTATTGACAACCTGCCTGTTGTTCCCGGCAACATTCTCGCTGCCGAATATTTTTTCAATAACGATCCGGGGGCCGGAAATGCAATTCCGATTAACCTTGCAGCAGCCGATACGGTTGATTTCGTTATCGGGATTCCGGTTGCGGGATTACCAATTGGGTACAATAAACTCAGCATCCGTACGATGGATACCGAACACAAATGGAGTATCTTTTCCGAAGAACGTATCCATGTTTACGACACGGCTGTTATTGACCTGCAGGTAGCACAGCCTCCTTTGGTGGCCGCAGAATTTTTTATGGACCTCGATTTACAGACAAGCATGGATCCCGGTGTCGGTTTTGGTTCGCCAATATCAGTAACGCCCGGCGATACGTTGATAGAAAGTTTTAATTATCCTGTCGATACGCTTGCCCTGGGTTTTCATAATGTATTTGTAAGGGCTGAGGATGAAGATGGCAAATGGAGTGTTTTCCGTCCATCCTTGTTCCATGTTTATGATACCACTTATTATGATGCCACCCAAATACAGCCGGAAATTGTTGAAGCTGAATACTTCTTCGATGTTGATCCGGGGGTTGGCAATGGAACTGATTTAAACATTGCACCGGGTGATTCGGTAAATTGGAACAATGGTATCGACATGAATGCGTTGAGCCTTGGGCCCCATAAATTAAGTATCCGTACAAAGGATGCTTCCAATAAATGGGGTATTGTTTCGAGCGGGGCCTTTACGGTTTATGACTGTACACAACCAATTGTCGATTTCGATTTTACACAAGTGTGTATCGAAGACACGGTACATTTTACCGATCTTTCGACAAATGTTGATCCTGCCGCAACCTATGAATGGGACATAAACAATGACGGTATCGTGGATTATACCACAGCCGGTAATTTGGCCCATAAATATGATGTGCCGGGCATTTATGAAGTAAAGTTGAAAATCACCCATAACGTGGCATGTTTCGATAGTATTGTCAAAACCGTTGTGTTCCCTTATGTGGAACTGGGCAACGATACCCTGATCTACACCGACCAGGATATTGTTTTGGATGCCGGGGCGGGATATTCATCCTACTTATGGAGCGATGGTTCTACCCTTCAGACTTTAACGGTAGATGGTTCCATTTCAGGTGAGGGTTTGTTTACCTATTATGTTACCGTAACCAATGGTATAAGTTGTACCGCATCGGATACGATTGACATAACGGTGCTTATCCCGCCGCGCGACCTCGTTGTTGTCAATCAGTTGGTCGCCCCTGCAAATATTGAGGCAGGTTCGCAAACAACTGCAACATGTGATGTGATGAACATTGGGGATAGTTTGGCCGTGGCCAGTGCGTTGGCCTATTATCTTTCGGCCGATACGGTTTTATCACAGGCCGATCCGTATCTTGGGTTCAGTATTGTTGGCAGTCTTGCGGGTGGTTCATCCGAGCCGAAAAGCAGTTTGCTGACCATACCTACCGGAACAGCTGACGGATCATACTATATACTGTTTTTGGCTGATGCCGATAGTGTTGTGCACGAAAGCGACAAGACAAATAACCTGGCCTGGTACCCGGTAAATGTGTTGCCTTCGGTCAATATTGAAGTGCAGTTGAAGGTTTTCCTCGAAGGCCCTTATGATAAATTGGCCGGGGGGATAATGGATGTTGGCTTGATTGGGTTGTCACAATTCCCGATGAACCAGCCATACAATATCCCACCATGGAATTATTTGGGGTCTGAGCTTATTACCTCTTTTCCGAATACCGACATAGTTGATTGGGTAATTGTCGAATTGCGCGAAACAGCCTTAGGGGCAAATTCTGCATTGCCAAATACGATTATTGACCGTAAAGCCGGATTCCTGTTGAAGGATGGCAGTATTGTAGATGTTGATGGCAGTAGTAATCCGAAATTTGATGTGGTAATCAACGATAACCTTTATGTTGTGCTTTGGCATAGGAACCACATCGGTATCATGTCGGCCACCCCACTTAATTTAAGTGCCGGGGTTTATGGTTATGACTTCACCACAGGTGCCGCACAAGTCCATGGCGGGATTGCAGGATATGTGCATCTGGGCAACGGTGTTTACGGTATGGCAGGTGGTGATGGCAATGCCGATGGCAACATTGGCTCTCCTGACATCAATGGTACATGGAAACCACATTCTGGTACAAAAGGCTACCTGATGGGTGATTACTCATTGGACAGCGAGGTAAACAATATCGACAAAAATGATATTTGGGTACCGAACAACGGGCTTGAAAGTCAGGTACCGGAGTAAAAATGCAAATGTAGCATCTTCAATTTGAAATGCCCAAAGGGGCAGGGTCGGTCCCTGCCCCTTTTTTCATGCTCCCATGGCCTATCCAAATTCCTTTTTGACTATAAAGAAGTCCATTGTTGCCAATTACTGTTTGGCAGGGGAAAAATACCTATCTATGGGTATGTTTTTGAATCCTTATTAAGTTGACTTTTGCATATTGGGTTTTCAATCAACTTATTTATCAAGTTCGGGCTAAATTCATTGAATATTTAAAGCAAGGCTTTTTCAAAGAAAATCAACCAAATTATGTTTCACGTGTTATATTTACCAATGAACAAAACAGCTTTAATCGTAGGATTGTTATTTCTCGTTTATAACGGGATGTCGCAAAGAAATCCGCTTATGGGACAAAAAAGGGATTCCATCGAAAAAACAATTGATGCAACACAGGGCAATCCCGAAAAGATCGAAGAGTGCCGGAAAGCTTTTTGGGTATTTATAAGGAACCAACCAGATGTGGCAATTGATTTTGCAAATAAAGGGCTTGACTTGGCAGTACAAACCAATAATTACAGGAGCCAGGTGGGGTTTTACATAAAAATAGGGCAGGCTTATGTTTCACGTAGGGACCATGATTATGCGAAGGCCTTGCACTTTTTTGACAAAGGTTTGAAAATAGCCAAAGAACAAGGGCTGGACGAAGGAGCCTTGCAGGTCGAACACAGGATTGCCGCTGTATTTATAAAACAGGACAAGAAAGATGAGGCCGCCCTTCTGCTCGATTCGATTATCCAAATTGCAATTGATGGCAGTTTTTTAAAAGTGGAGGGAAACGTGCAGCTCGAACTGGGAAAGCTGGAACGTTCAAGGGGGAATTACAACAAATCTTTGGCCTGTTTCTTCAGGAACCTTGAAATTGCCCAAAGCCTTGACAACCCTGAACAGCTTACATACACCCTTTTACAAATTGCCATTGATTATGATTTGAGCGGGGATTACGATAAAGCGATTGAAATCAACCACAGGGGATTTATGTTGTGCCAACAAATCAACAACCCAATCCGGTCGAATTATTTTCAAAATAACCTGGCAATTTGTTACCGGAACTTAAAGCAATATGACAGTGCATTCTATTACCATAAGCTTGTACTGCAAAAAAGCAAAGAGGACGGCAACCCAATTGCACTTGCCCGTGTTTATGTGAACATGGCCGAAACCTATGCAGCGGTTAAAGGATATGACACGGCCATTGCCTATTTTGATTCTGCTTACCGATTGGTGGAAAAAAGAAAGGGCGGTGAAATTACAGGTCTCATTTATAAACACAAGTCTTCAATTTACCAGGAACTAAAAAATTACCGCAAATCAATTGATTATGGTTTATTGGCATTGGAAATTGCCCATCGGAAAGAACAAATAAAGGAACTGCCCAAAATATATTTTCCAATTTACGTTTCGTACAAAAGTTTAAACCAATATGATTCGGCCCTGTTTTATTTTGAGAAAATGACTTCGGTAAACGACAGTATTTACAATATCGAAAAATTCAATAGCACAGAACATATCAAGCGGGAAATCGAATCGGCAGACAAGCAACTGGAAATAGACCGGCTCCATTATGAAACGAAACGCAACAGTATTATCTTTTTTAGCGCAATCGGGGCTTCCTTGTCTTTTATGCTCATCGCCTTTCTGATAGCACTAAACCTGAGGCGAAAAAAAGAATTGGCCGAATAACACCAAAAATTGGAAGAACAAAAAGTACTGACCCTTATCCAGGAACAGGAAATAAATGTTGTAAATTCGATGATAAAGGGGCAGGAGAAAGAAAGGCAAATAATTTCGGAAGAGTTGCACGATGACCTGGGCAGTAATTTTGCAACCTTGAAACTGCATATCGAAAACCTTCTGCACAATAAAAAACTGGAAGAAAAAGGGAAGAAAGAAATACTTGAGAAAAGCTGCGCACTTCTTGACGATGCGTATCAAAAAGTGCGTGATATATCGCATGTAAAAAGTATGGGCATGGTTGCCCAAAAAGGCTTGGTGCTGGCCTTGGAAAAACTGGGCGAACAAATATCAAGTAAAGGGAACGTGGAGGTGCACGTCGATGTTTTCGGCTTTGAAAAAATCACGGGAAACCCCTTAAAGATATTACTTTACAATACCATACAAGAATTGTTGACCAATGCGATAAAACATGCAAAGGCCTCACAAATAAACATACAGATTACCCAACACGAAAACGAATTGAACGTACTGGTCGAGGATAACGGCAGAGGTTTTGCCTATTCGGGAAAAACCCTTGAAAACGGGATGGGGCTTTATAACATAAAAAATAAAATAGAACACCTGAAAGGCACTTTTATAGTGGATAGTATTTTGGGCCATGGCACCACAATTAACATAAATATCCCGATATGATACGCATTGTTTTTGCTGAAGACCACCAGGCACTGATTGACGGGTTTGCCGCCTACCTTGAGTATAGCGGGGAAATCAAGCTCATAGGCACCGCCAATGATGGGGAAGAACTAATAAACCTGGTTAGGAAAAAACAACCCCAGGTTGTTATTACCGACATACGTATGCCCAAACTGGACGGCATTGAAGCCACAAAAACTATTCATAAGGAGTTTCCCCATATCAAAATCATTGCCCTCACCATGTTCGACCAAAAGGAGCTGGTCCAAAAGATAATACAAGCCGGGGCCAACGGATACCTTTTGAAAAATTCGGGATTGCGCATGCTGTGCGAGGCCGTAAAAAAAGTAATGGCCGGTGAAAATTATTATGACCCCAACCTCTCACAGAATTTCTTTAAGGAGTTTGTGGAAAACCCCGCAGGGAAAGAAACCAAAACCCTCCTTTCGAAAAGGGAGAACGATATTCTATACCAAATTGCCCTAGGGAGAACATCCCAGGATATAGCCGATAAAATGTTTATCTCAAAATCCACCGTTGACACCCACCGCCGCAATATGGCCCGTAAACTCAAGCTGTCGGGGAGCAATGCCCTGCTGCAATATGCCGTAGAGACCAAGTTTCCCTGATTATCTACAATCACCCCGTGACTTCCGTTTTCTTGATGTCATCCTATGTTTGCAAAAGCAAGTGGGTGAGAGTGAGAAATCTCCCCATGCAGTAATGCCAATATCAAAAAGCTTACATAAAACCTTCACTTTTTAGAAGCTTGCCTTTTTTCGAAAAAATA
>JAJRTT010000224.1 GCA_024278155.1 Bacteroidota bacterium
CAGTTTAATGCCAGTGGCTATTATACGGTTACCCTAACGGCAACAAATAGCTCAGGAAGCGATCCGGAGACCAAAACAAATTACATTTTGGCCGGAACGGCCGGTAACTGGACCGGTGCAAGCTCAACAGCCTGGGGAACTGCTTCCAACTGGGAAAATTTAGCAATTCCCGGAAGTACCGATAATGTTACCATTCCGACTTCAGCAACCAATTATCCCGTTTTTTCTGGAAACTTTGCCCTTGGAACAGATTGTAATGATATGACCCTGGAGGGAAATGCGACTTTTGAATCAACAGGGGATATGACAATAGCTTCTGGAAGGACCCTGAGTTGCAATGGGGGTAACCAAATTGTTGTTGCCGGTGATTGGAACAATTTCGGAACCTTTGTCCCGGGAACTGGAACGGTAACCTTTATTGGCAATACAAACACAATAATTGAAGCAACAGCTACAATCAATAGTAGTTTAGTAACCACTTTTGCCGGGGGCAATGGTTCCAATGGAAATATGTTCGATATTGTGGCCATCAATGAAGTAACAGTTACAAGTTTTGATGCTAATTTGGATGCTGGAACCGGTGATGTACATATTTATTATAAAGCAGGCACCTATGTCGGTTTTGAAACGAACCAGGCAGCCTGGACTTTCGTGGGAACCGTGAGCACTACTTCAACAGGTAATGGATCGGGAACACCTATTCCTTTGGCCGTAAATGTCACAATCCCCGCAGGACAAACCTATGCATTTTATGTACATTCAGATTTGGGCAATGACTATACCAATGGTTCAACGGCAGGAAATGTTTATGTATCCGATGCCAATATGCAAATACTGGAAGGTAATGGCAGGGGAAACCCGGTATTTACGGGTGGAACCTTTACGCCAAGGGTCTTTAACGGAACTGTACATTATAGTTATGCCGGAGGGTCAGGTGGTGTAACCTATAACCATTTGGTTGTTGACAAAGCTTTTGCAGAGGTTCAAAGTTTGGTAGATGTAAATGTAAATGGTGATTTTACCGTAAACCCGACTGCTTATTTTACAAATGCCTCTGGCAATGCCTTTACCGTATCCGGACAGGCAACATTTAAGGCAGATGCTTCCGGTACCGCATCATATGTTGATAATGGGATTTCATCGTTCACCAATGACCCCAATGTCGAAAGTTACATTTCACAGGATCAATGGCATATGGTTTCTGCGCCCATTAACAATGCGCAATCCATTATTTTTGTGAATTTGTATTTAATGGAATTTGACGAAACGACCTATACGTGGAACTATATAACACCTACCAACACCCCATTGACTTCCGGCAGGGGCTTCATGGCCTGGTCTGCCAGTGGCTCAACGGGGAATGCCACCGTGGGCTATAACGGCCCATTGAACAATGGGGACATTAGCGTTACGGGTTTAAGCTACACTGCATCGCAACCTGTGGCCGAAAGGGGCTGGAACATGGTAGGGAACCCATATCCTTCCTCTACTAACTGGAACAGTAACTGGACAAGGGTAAATTTGGACGCTACCGCTTATATTTATGATGGCATACAGTATTTAACATGGAACGGTACAACGGGGACTCATCCGAATGGTGATATTGCACCGGGCCAGGGCTTTTTCGTGAAAGCCAATGCTTCCGGTGCTTCACTTACCATTCCTCAAGGCGAAAGGAAACATAGCGCACAGGGTTTTTATAAAGACAGGGAGATAGAAAATGAACTTTTCTTCACGGTAGAGGGCAATGGGTACTCCGATAAAATGATAATCCAGTTTGACGATGGGGCCACAGCTGGATTTGATAGCGGGTTTGATGCCTGGAAATTCAGGGGCGTGGAAGCAGCACCCCAGTTGTATTCGGTTTACGGGAACAATGAGCTTAGCGTAAATGCGATTCCTTTTGAGGATGTCAATATGATTGTCCCAATTAATTTAGAGGTAGGCGCCAACGGACAATATGTTATCTCATTATCCGGATTGGAAAGCCTGGATGTTACTTCTGAGGTTTGGCTCGAAGATGTTCTTGAGAATAAAATGATCGACCTTGAACAAGTACCTTCCTATTCTTTCAATGCGAATAAGGATGATGGCCCGAACCGTTTCTTGCTGCACTTTGGAAACCCATTGGGTATTGGGGACAAAGGCCTGTTGGCTTCAAGTATCTATTCTTTTGGCGATATGGTCTATATCCAAAAACCCCAGGGTTTTGACGGTCAAATTACCCTTTACGATATGCTCGGACAGCTAATCATTTCACAAAAAGCTACCGGGGAAGGGATGATAAGTGTCCCGGTCAAAACAGGAACCGGTTATTACTTTGTGAAAGTTCAATCTGATAACAATGTAATATCAAAGAAGGTATTTATCAGGTAAAAAAATCACGGAACAGGTTTTTAAAAAAAGTCCCGTGAATTTTTCACGGGACTTTTTTATTTGAATAAAACAGTAACTTTTAATTAATAGGAGAGTAAAAGTTTAGTTACGGCATGACCAACCAAATATCGGTGTCTTTTGTCATTGATATAAAGAAATAGCCAAATAAATTTAAACTTAATAAAAACTATCAATCATTTTAAAAATTAAAAAAAAACGTTATGAAAAAAG
>JAJRTT010000016.1 GCA_024278155.1 Bacteroidota bacterium
CCGATCCGTTTTTTCACCGGGCCGTTGGTGTCGTTTTCTTTTTCTATGTTGAAAAGGTCGCCAATGGTAATGGGTTTTTTTGCATCGTAGGGCAAGGCGTGTTTTTTGGCAAGGCGCATGGCTTTGTCGATGGCCAGTTCCCCGAATTCGTAGCGGTTCACCATCCTCCCCTTGCGCATCAGGGCTTTGTCTATGTTGGACAGGCCCGTGTTGAAGGTGCATATCAGTTTAATGCCAAGGGCATCGCTCAGCAGCCCGTCGCTAAGGTTCAGCAGGGTGGCTATTTCGTTGTTGTTGTTCCCGGTTTCCCTGTCAACAATGAGTTTTTCGCAATCTTCGATGATGAGGATGCTGTTTTTGTGCTCGGTGAGGAAAGGGAGCAGGTCGGGGCTGCTCAAGGATTCGGCCATGAACAGCGGCAGGAAAATAAACTTCCGCTTAATGGTTTTTATGAGGTGGCGGATATAGCTTGTTTTACCGGTGCCGCTTTTGCCGTGCATCAATACCAATCCGTTTCTTTTCTTGTCCTGCAAAAAGGTTTTTACGTCCAGGTCGAAACTTTTGAAATCATCGTTGTAATGAAGGCCGGTGTCCATCTCCATTTGGTTCACCTTGAATTTGTTCAGCGTAAAGCCATCATAGTCTTTCACTATCATGTAAAAGCTCTCTTTCTTCTTTTTGGGCGGTTTTGTGAATCTTGCCATTTCTTCTTCCAGGGCAAGGATGTCGGACAGGTTTGTGTTCCCGTCATAGTACAATGTGAGTGAAACCTCGTTGATCTCTATGAGCAGCCCGGGCCGAGGGATGATCAAATACAATTTGCGCGACCGTCCGTGGGGGCGGTTGATGACGAATGGCTGTCCCTTTTTCTTCACAAATTCGTAATGCCGTATTTGTCCCGCAATGTTTTGGATATCGTATTTGTTTATGATAAATTCAACGGCTTTGTCCACAAGGTACTTTCCAGGGATTATCCTTTCGTTGGCAATCCCCTTGAACAACGCCTGGAAAATTTTCTTTGGACAGTATTCGTTTTCATAAAACAAATCCGTTTCACCGGTGGCAATACTGTTTAAATCGATCATTTTGTCCATAAAGTATATTTTGAGTTAAAATTTATCTTTTATTGTTTCACATCTGGAGCCTTCTTCACTTTCACCGTTATCCCGATCTGATTTTCAGGATGCTTATCGGGAGTAGCCCTGTTAATAATGGCTTCGAAAATATCATGGCCAAGGGGGGTTGGTTGACCGATCGTTTTGTTTTGGTTGTGGGGAATATAGCCCAGCATTACATAAATATTTTGAATGTATTAAGGCAAAAGTAATATCGTGATTTGTCAATTTCCGTCACAAGCTGTTTTTTTGGTTAAAAAACTTTTCCTTTTACTTTCCCGTTCAGGTATTCTTTCAATCCCAAAGGTTCGAGTGGCTTTATTTCATCCATTAGCCCAAGCACGAACCTCCCAATGCCGTTGTAACCGCAAACGTTGCCATCGAAAATGTAGAGGCCATTGGTTGTTTCTTTGATGTCCTTTTCCGACAAAGGGTATTCTTCGACCAACAGGTTGCGGGCGCGCATGCTCAATTCGAGCTTTACTTTGATCTTGTTGCGCGTGCTAATCCTGAAACAGTCCACAAGGCCGGGTTCGTGTTTGTCTTCGTGCCCCCATGTCCTGTCCAAGATCCCGACTTTGCCGATCCTGGCGGTTTTAAAAAGTTTAGTGGCCTGTTGGCCGGGTTCGTAGCACCATATGGAAACAAAGTTGGAGGTGAATTTAATGGGCTCCAGTATCCGGTTGCTTATCGTGGAACTGTTCGCCGATTTATAATCTGTTATTTTCACCTGTTTCTTTTCGGCCATTGCTTTTGAAAGATTGGCAATGGTTTCCGAGTTCTCTTTTTTTATGATTGTATCTATCACCCTTTTCGAATCGTAAAGGGAATACAGCTTGCTCACAAGATTGCTTTTCAGGGCATTGTTGTCGTCAATGGAATGGATGGCCTTTTGTAGGATATGGGATTCTTCTTCGGAAAATTGCAAGAGGTCGTGCAATCCTTTGTTTTGCGGGTTCTCCTTTTCCAATTTCCAGTAACCGCTTTTGTTTTTTTCGATGACCAAACCTGCATCCCTGAAGGTCTCTATATATCGGTAAACAGTCCTTGGGCTTATTTCAAGTCTGTCGGCTATCTCTTTTAAGCTGTAACCAAAGTTCCCCGATAACAATAACAACAGCTTGATGATCCTTTCAATTTTGGCTTGTTCTTTCATGTCAATTTGTGTTAGAAAAAGCATTTGAATAAGTTTTGTAAAATTACGAAATAATTATGGTTTTCCTGTTCCTGAAAGTCAGTGGCGTATTATTCCTTTTGTTATTGTGCTTCCTTGAAGTATATATTCCATTTATGGCGTGCCTTTAATTGTACATAGGGAAAATAGGCGCAAATTGCCCTGCACCCTTGTTTCTCGAAGTGAAACAAATTATGTAAATTATGTTAATCCAGTCAATATTGTGACTTGTCCAATTAGGGAATTATAATCCCTGCCGCAAAAGAAAAATCCTTATCTTCGTCCGTTGGCAAATAATCAATTTGCATTTTGGTATATGTCGAAAAAAGTAACAAGCGAATATAAGTTGTACGATGATCCATTGCAGTATTTTCATGCCATGCTTGAGGATATTGAGGGGGCGAAGGAAAGTATATGCCTTGAGGTTTACCGCTTCAACAATGATTCCATTGGGATTAAGTTCAAGGATTTGCTCACACGAAAAAGCAGGGAAGGGGTGAAGGTGAAAATCCTTGTGGATTCCTGGGGAACATCGGTGCCGTCCAATTTTTTTCGTGAATTGATGGATAATGGCGGCGAAGTCCGGTTTTTTATGAAACTGAAATTTTTCTGGGATTTCTTCACCAAGAACCACCGGCGGAACCACCGTAAACTGCTGATCATTGATGATGCCATTACCTATATCGGGTCGGCCAACCTAACGGAGTATTCGTTGAACTGGCGGGAATCCATGTTGCGGATAAAGTCGGGTATCGCTGTGGAGTTCCGTTCCATTTTTGAAAAGCACTACGGTATTTACAATAAATATGTTTTTGAAAAACAAACCAGTATCCGTTCGGTTATCCATGAAAACTGTGAAATCATCAGGGATGTGCCATCCCTGACAAAGCAGCGGATCCGTCGGCGTTACCTGGAACTGATCAAGTCGGCAAAACAGGAAATCATCATCGAGACCCCTTACTTTTTGCCGGGGTTCCTTTTGCGGAAAGCAATGATAGATGCCGCAAAACGCAAGGTTGATGTAAAAGTTGTGATCCCCAAACATTCGGATGTGCGGTTGATCGATATCCTTCGGAATAAATATTTGGGTTTGTTGCATAGAAACGGGGTCGAAATCCTGTTTTATCTTCCGCATAACCTGCATGCAAAGGTTTTATTGGTAGATCGGAAAACATTTTCGATCGGATCACCAAATTTCGACTATCGAAGTTTCCGATACCAGCATGAAATAGTGGTGCTGGGAAGCGTTAAATCGGTTGTCCGGCAAGTATATGGCCATTTGAAGGAGACCATGCGCAACAGCGAGAAATTTGATTTTGAAAATTGGGAAAAACGTTCGCCGCTCCAGAAGTTTTTTGAGTGGGCCTTACTTCCTTTCCGCCATTTGCTTTGAGAGCAGTTTTACTTTTTTGATCAGGTCGGGGAGCTGTTTTATTGCAACCATCTCCCTCCATTTTTGCCGCACTTCGATGGCCGGGGCGCCAAAATAGGTTTTGCCCCCTTCAAGGTTTTTGTCAACCGCCGAAACTGCAAGGACCTGGGCCTCTTTCCCGATTACAAGGTCTTTGTTGATTGCAACCTGTCCCCACAAAATCACATCGTCCTCAATCCGGGTAACACCGGCCACAAGTACGGCAGAAGCAAACAGGCAACGTTTGCCTATATAGGTGTCGTGGCCAATCTGGATGTGGTTGTCGAATTTTGTGTGTTCATCAATGACCGTGTCCCCCGAAACCCCTTTGTCGATGGTGCAGCACGCCCCGATCTCCACATGGTCTTTGATGATGACCCTGCCACATGATTCAAATTTCAGGGTCTTGTCTTCCCTTTTCTGAAAGTAAAAGGCATCGGCACCGATCACGGTCCCGGAATGGATTATCACATTGTCACCAATTTCACAATGGTCGTATATGCTCACGTTTGCATGGATTAGGCAGTTTTTCCCGATCTTGACATGGTTGCCGATAAAAGCACCCGGTTGGACAATACTCCCTTCACCTATAATTGCCGAATTGCTGATAGGTTTTGAAGCTGTTTCGAATGTCCTGAATTTCTTTACGAGTTTCATGTAATCGGAAAAAGGGTCATCCGAGAAAACCAGGGCTTTTCCCTTAGGGCAATCCACCTTCTTGTTAATGATAATAATGTCGGCCTTTGAACCTAAAGCTTTTTCGTAATATTTGGGATGGTCAACAAATGTGATGTCGCCCGGTTCTACCATGTGTATTTCATTGATGCCCGAAACCGGGAAATCAGGTTTGCCAATGAATTCGGCATTGATTATGGAAGCAATGTCCTTTAGTTGGGTGGGGGTTGGTAATTTCATTTTTCGTAAATCACTATTCGTAAATCGTTTTCGTCCTTCGTAAATCCCTTTTCAACCTTCCAGGTCTCCGCCCCACATGCCTGCTTCGACCTAAAAGGTTGCTCGGTCAAATTACCCTTTTACCCTTTCGGAATAAGTGCCGGAACGTGTATCGACTTTTATTTTTTCGCCCTCGTTAATAAATAGTGGGACCTTAACGATTGCACCGGTTTCAAGCTTGGCATCTTTAAACGTATTGGTTGCGGTATTTCCTCTTTCGCCAGGTTCCGTATATACTATTTCAAGCTCCACATATGCGGGCATATCGCAGGACAATGGGGATTCGGTTTCAGCATGGAACAATATTTCAACTTCGAGCCCTTCTTTCATAAATGCCGGAGCACTTATTATTTCCTCGGGAATTAACATTTGTTCGAAATTTTCGGAGTCCATGAAATTGTAGCCCATATCGTCTTTATAAAGATATTGGAATTTTCTTCTTTCTACCCTTGCTATTGTGAACTTTGATCCATTGGTAAATGTGTGTGTCAATACTTTCCCGCTTTTTAAGCTTCTTAATTTTGTTCTTGAAAAGGCTGGCCCTTTTCCGGGTTTTACATGTTGAAATTCGATGATTGTCAACAGGTCGTCGTTCATTTCAATTGTGAGCCCGTTTTTAAAATCAGATGTTGATGCCATGTCTTATTGCTGTTTTTTTTATTGTTTTGCTATTTGTTCTTAAATATTGTATTTGCCAATTGCTGGTCGCAAGTTGCCGGTCACGAATTCCCGACGACCTTTGTATAGCCTTTCATGATCCCCCTCGTTGACTTATTTACAAAAGCTACGATTTCATCCATTTCGGGGCTTGAAGGCAGATTGGCTTCTATATACCTTAAGCCCTGGGAAACATTTAATCCTTTTACATACAGATAGCGGTAAATATCCTGTATCTCGTTTATTTTATCATTGGAAAAGGAATGCCTTCTGAGGCCAATGGAATTGATGCCGGCGTAAGAGAGCGGTTCGCGGGCAGCTTTTGTAAACGGAGGCACATCTTTCCTCACCAGCGATCCACCCGAAATAATCACATGTGCCCCGATTTTTACAAATTGGTGTACGGCCGAAAGCCCACCAACAATGGCAAAGCGTTGGATTTCGATGTGACCGGCAAGGTTGACCGCATTGGCAAGGATCACGTTGTTTTCGAGGATGCAATCGTGGGCAATGTGCACATAGGCCATCAAAAGGCAATTGTCACCGATCACTGTTTTCCAGTTGGCTTTTGTTCCACGGTTTATGGTCACAAATTCACGTATGACCACATTGTCCCCAATTTCAACGGTTGTATCTTCGCCTTCGTATTTTAAATCCTGTGGGATGGCCCCGATTACGGCGCCTGGGAATATTTTGCAATTATTGCCGATCCGTACTCCTTCCATGATGGTCACATTGGATCCGATCCAGGTGCCTTCCCCTATTTCGACATTTCTTTCGATGTTGACGAAAGGCTCGATTACGGCATTTTTAGCAACTCTTGCCTGAGGGTGAACATATGCTAAAGGCTGATTCATTCAATTCTTGTGTTAGGTTATTTCGAGTTTTTTTTAGCTATCTGTGCAAGCATTTCGGCTTCTATTACCTGTTTGTTGCCAACATAGCCCTTGCCCAGCATATGGACCAGCCCCCTACGGATAGGGGAGATAAGTGTGCAAACAAAAACCAGTGTGTCGCCCGGGACTACCTTGCTCCTGAACTTTACCTTGTCAATTTTCATGAAATAAGTAAGGTAATTTTCAGGGTCTTCCATCTGGCTCAAAATGAAAATGCCTCCTGTTTGTGCCATGGCTTCCACCTGTAAAACGCCCGGCATTACCGGCTCGTCGGGGAAGTGGCCGACGAAGAAGTCTTCGTTCATGGTCACGTTTTTTACCCCGGCCACGGATTTTTCATCGATATCGATAATCTTATCGACCAACAAAAATGGCGGACGGTGGGGCAATAGTTTCTTTATCTGGTTGATGTCGTAGATAGGTTCCGCATAAATATCAAAAGGCGGTAAAAACCTGTTTGTTTCTTTTTCTGTCATATGTTTCTTGATGATTTTTGCAAATTCAACATTGGCTTTATGCCCGGGTCTCCTGGCAATAACATGTCCTTTGAACGAACTGCCGGATAGAGCAAGATCGCCCACTAAGTCCAGTAGTTTATGGCGTGCCGGTTCATTTTCAAAATGGAGGTCGATATTGTTGAGTATCCCTTTTTTCAGTACCTTAACGGTTGGTTTGTTAAACAATTTAGCAAGACGGTTGAGCTCTTCCTGTGAAATTTCCTTGTCAACGAAAATAATGGCATTGCTTAAGTCCCCTCCTTTGATAAGGTTGTTTGCCAACAGGAATTCCAGGTCATGTAAAAAGACAAAAGTCCGGCAATTGGAGATTTCGGAATTAAACCCTTCAATGTTTTCCAGGGTGGCATGTTGTGTTGACAGCACCTCCGTTTCAAAATCGATCATCACGGATAGCCTGAAGGTGTCATCCGGGATTATGGTCAATTCCACCTTGTTTGCCTCATCTTTGTAGGTAAGGACTTTGTCAACCGAAAAAACCTTCTTTTCTGCCTCTTGCTCCACGGTTCCGGCTTTTAAAAGGGCTTGGGTGAAATAACGTGAACTCCCATCCATAATGGGGGTCTCTTCATTGTCTATTTCAATCAGTGCATTGTCGATCCCCATCCCTGTAATGGCTGCCATCACATGTTCAATCGTGTTGATAACAATTCCATTGCTGCCAATTGTGGTTCCCCGGCTGGTATCAACCACTTTGTCGCAATCAGCTTTAATAACAGGTTGGCCTTTAACATCGACCCTTTTAAAAGAAAGGCCATGGTTCCCGGGGGCAGGATTTATTTTCAAACTCACCTCAACTCCTGTATGGAGCCCTTTGCCCGAAACAGTTACGGAAGTTGCTAATGTCTTTTGTCTTATTGCCATAATTAGCCGGCAAATATAGAGATAATTCTATAAATGAGGGTGGAAACTTTTGTACTATTTCCCAATTTGGTTTTCAATGAAAAGCGGGATAGAAGCATTATGAAATAGCTTATTGTTTATCCTGGATTTTCTTTTTTAGTTCAGCTATCAACTTGTCCTTGTCTTGGATTGCCTTGTCCTTGTCTTGGATTGCCTTGTCCTTGTCTTGGATTGCCATGTCCTTGTCTTGGATTGTTTTGTCCATTTCTTTAATGGCATTATCCCTTTCTGCAATTTCCCTTTCGTAATCTTCAAGGTCCCTTAAATAGTAATCCTCCGTACTCATTGAGTCCCTCACCTCTTCTTCTGCGTGGGCTTTCTGGAGCCTTCGGATAATGGGGCGGTATTTTTCAGGGAAATCTTCATCGTTAACGTTCAAAATATGGTGGTCGTAAAGGGTATTCCCCTGGTCAAATATACTCAATAGGATTTCCAGGTCATTGCGCCGTTGCTTTTTCAGGTAAGGGATCTGGATCACGAAGCTATCATGGGTCAGGCTCTCGATAAATTCGTCTTTGATTTTGATTTCGGTATTTTGGCCAACATCATAATACTTCCTCCTTACCGCAATTACCGGGGCATCGATTTGCTCCAGGGAATATCCGAGGAAATAAATGCTGATGATCGGCAAGGCCATTTTCTTTTTATAAGGTGCGTTTGGTTCTTTTATGTAGTTGTTGTCGTCCATATATTGCAATCCAAGGTATTTCCTGAACCGCATTATGTCCGATGAAAACTTGGCTTTTTGGATTTCGATGATAACTTGCTTGTGCTCGCCTTCTTTCGTTTTA
>JAJRTT010000225.1 GCA_024278155.1 Bacteroidota bacterium
ACAAATGCAACTGTTTGGAGGGTAAACAACCGCGCAAATATGGATGCCGATTTTTCAATCTTGCAAGAAGCAATCGATGGTGCACCTACAGGTGACACCCTATATGTTGGAGGTAGTGCCTTTAGCTTCTGAATAATGTATTGTGGGGAACGGTTACAACTTATTATACTGAACATATTAATAATATATTGATTACAGGCAGCTATGGTAATGGGATGGGAAATGAAGCATACAATAATATTTGCAATTCAACCCAATGCCCTGATTTTAACAACAATCAGCGAAATATTGATCTGGCTACTGTATTTGAAGATCATATTAAGTATATTGATAATGGTTATCTGCTTTCAAATGGTTCCCCAGCATTTGGAGCAGGTTTTAACGGTGGGGATTGCGGGGCTTTCAGTTATGATTACGGAGGAAGTCCTTATGTGCTTTCGGGTATGTCCGAAACACCTGCCATATTTGAGGCTACGATACCAAGTTATGGCACTTCATCATTGCCGGTGAACATAAAAGCCACAACGCACAATGCAAACAAATGATTCACAACGTCATTGCGTATTTCCCCGTCATTGCGAGGAATCCATTGGGGAGGAATTCCGTGGCAATCTGTTGGCTACTACGGACAGTCCAAAACGTGAACAGATTGCCACAGAACGCTTACCAACTTGCCTTCCCTTCAGTTCCTCGCAATGACGTGGCATTAATTGTTTTTGACCATTTCAGAATCTTTTAATGACGTTGGTAAATTAACTAAAAACAAATATTACGAAAAACAAATTACCAATATCACTCCTGTTCCTCTTTTTAGGAAAATTGATTTTTGCCCAACTCCCCGATATTGTCCAAATGGAATATTATTTCGATAACGATCCCGGTTTTGGGAATGGCGAGGATGTTTCAATAATCCAAGATTCAATTATTGATAAAATTTTTTCGCCCGGTATTTCAGGGATATCACCGGGTGAACACAATTTATTTTACAGGGTAATGGATGAAAACGGCAGGTGGAGCTTAACAAATTCAGCACCATTTTATATGTTAGGCTTACGGGGGTTTTAATTTGAACGGACAATCAGATAACAATGACAGAAATGATAATTGGTTTGAAAATGAATTTATGAATAGCCAAATACCTGATTAAAATGGAAGATATTTCGGTGAGGTCAAGCCCGGGAACTACCTCAATTCCCTCAAATACATCTGCACAGCATTCTCCAACCCCAGGTAAAGGGCATCGGAAATAAGCGCATGGCCAATGGACACTTCGAGCAGGCCGGGGATGTTTTGGGCAAAATATTTTAGGTTCCCCAAATCCAGGTCGTGGCCGGCATTCAATCCCAGGCCGACCGAATTGGCAACTTTTGCGGCTTCGATAAATGGGGCAATGGCTTTTTTCTTATTGGTTGGATAATTTGTAGCATAAGATTCAGTATAAAGCTCAACCCTGTCGGCACCGGTCACAATCGCATTTTCAATCATTTTGGCATGGGTTTCAATAAACACCGAAACCCGGATACCGTTGCGTTTAAACTCGGAATTGACCTCTTTCAAAAAAGCCTCGTTTTTAACGGTGTCCCAACCCGCATTGGAAGTGAGCACCCCGGGAGGGTCGGGGACCAGCGTTACCTGATCGGGCTTGACTTCCAAAACCAGGTCGATGAATTTTTGATTGGGATAGCCTTCAATATTGAATTCCGTTGTAACTATCGGGCTGATGTCCCGCACATCCCGATAACGGATATGCCTTTCATCGGGACGTGGATGGACCGTAATCCCTTCTGCCCCGAAACGTTCGCAATCAATGGCAGCTTTCAAGACATCGGGCACGTTTCCCCCCCTTGCATTTCTGAGGGTAGCAATTTTATTTATGTTTACGCTCAAACGGGTCATAATTGTAGTTTTTTGTGAATAACAAAGTTACATCTTTCCGGGCTTCTTTGTGAAAATTTCAGCCCTTTATATTAAAGGGACAAAGTATTTCAGGAGCCTTTGTTGTAATTTGCCGAAACGGTAACCGGACCACCACCAATATGCGGGAAATCAACCACAAATTTTATTTTTCTGAAAACAAGCCTTTTAACGATTAATGCCTGATCGCCCAATACTTTTCTGACCACGTTTAACCCTTTGTCTTTCTACTGAACATCAATATTTGCAAACCTTTTCCGAAAAATCCAGTATAAGCACAGGATTTATTTAGATAACTGAAATTTCAATAATGAGTTACAAGAGATTTTCTATTAGCCTGTTGTTATTATTAGGCCTTTTTGTCAATAAATCGCTCGTGGCACAGTTCACAGCGGATTATCTTCTGGCCGATAATCTGCCTGCATATTCACCGGAATCAAATTCAGGAAACAAAGGTTTACCTTATTCACTGGATTATAACGAGATTGCAAAGCAGGAGGGCATTGCGCCATTTGAAGGTGAGTTTTCGGATACATATGTGGTTGTTCGGAAAGGAAAGAGAAGGGGAAAAGGAAAGGGGGGATATTCGTTCCGGATAAACCTGGAATACGACCTTCCCGAAAAGATAATTTCCGGCTCTACTTTTCAGTTTAAATGTAAAATCTCAAAAGGCGATTTAACCGGATCGGCAAAACTAACACAGCGCTTGCCCATTGGTTTTGACATCGTGGAATCGGTAATTGGCGGGGCAAAAACGAAATATTCAAATTATACGCTAAACCTGATCTGGGACGAGGTTCCGGTTGACAGCATCATTGAGATAAGCTATAATGTGGTGGTGAACAGAAGCTATGGGTACCTTCCCATTTCAAGTATTCTCTATTTTGAGGAAACAGGCAAAAAATATCTTTTTAACACCCATGTTTTGGTGGACAAAGAACAGCCCGCTGAGGATTTAATCGTGTACAGTCCCCCGCCAGCACCCGAGAATGATGCCGGGATAATTCTTGTCGAAACGGTTAAGCCGGGCAAAAATTCTGGTGTGATGCCATCAAAAAAGTACAATGTTTCACAAGACAAAAAGGAAATCCCGGAACATCGACCCATTGTTATTTCCGAATCCCGTGATATTAAAACAGGGTCGGTACAGCCTGATAATCCAACTGTTGGGCATAAGGCTCCGGATTCAAAAAAAACCGAAACTAAAACGAGATCGGTTGCAGGCAATTCAAATACAACCAATAGCCCTGCAAAAAGCTCGAATCAAGTGGTATATAGTATTCAAATCCTTGCATTGATGTACAATAATGTGAATCCCGAAAACCTCAAAAGGAAATACCATATTGCCGAAAGTGTCAAGGTAGAGAAATTCAATAATTGGAGGAAATATACCGTAGGCCATTTTATTTCATTGAGAGAGGCAAAAGCTTCGTTGGCCATTATTAAGCAGAAAGGCTTAAAAGATGCCTTTATCGTGGGCTACAAAAATGGTTACCGTTTTCTGGTTTATTAGCCCTATCCTTCATACTTCCTTTTAAGCATATTTCATAATCCTTATTTTAACCTGATTAATTCATGAATTAATCAGGTTAAAAGAGTGTACTTTTGTGGAAAATTAAACCTATGAAAACACTTATTGAATTTATAAACGAAGAGCAAAGCCATATCCCCAATGCAAGCGGGGACTTTTCGAGGCTAATGAACGACATTGGCATTGCGGCAAAAATCGTGAACCGTGAAATCAACAAGGCCGGCCTGGGCGATATTATGGGATATGAAGGCACGGCCAATGTGCAGGGCGAAGATCAGAAAAAGCTGGATGTATATGCCAACAATGAGTTTATCAAGGCCCTGAAAAATGGAGGGCAGTGCTGTGCAATAGCTTCCGAAGAAAATGAAGGCCTTGTTACGTTTGAAAACAAGCTTTCGAATGATGGACAGTATGTGGTTGCGATGGATCCACTCGATGGTTCTTCCAATATTGAAGTGAATGTTTCCATTGGAACTATTTTCTCGATTTTCAAAAGGAAAACAAAACCCGGGAGCCCGGGAACCGTGGAAGACTTGCTCCAACCCGGAAACCAACTTATTGCGGCAGGCTATGTGATTTACGGCTCATCCACTATGTTGGTGTATTCCACCGGAAATGGTGTGAATGGTTTTACGCTCGACCCATCGGTAGGGCTTTTTCTGATGTCGCACCCGAATATGAAAATACCCGGTGGCGGGAAAATATATTCGGTAAATGAAGCGAATTATATTTATTTCCCCGATGGGGTAAAGGAATACTTGCGATATTGCCAGGAAGACGATGCGAAAACAAACCGGCCTTATACCACAAGGTACATTGGATCCCTTGTGGCCGATTTTCACCGGAACCTGATTCGGGGCGGTATTTATTTATATCCCGGGACAAGGAAAAACCCCAACGGGAAATTGAGGCTCCTCTATGAAAATGTCCCTGTTGCCTTTCTTGCCGAACAAGCAGGGGGAAAGGCCACGGATGGTTTCAGGAGGATATTGGACATACGGCCCAAAGCTTTGCACGACCGTACGCCACTTTTCATCGGTTCAAAGCATATGGTTGAAAAAGCCGAGTATTTCATGGATTATTTTTCCAAAGAGTTTAAGCCGGAAGATACCGAGTAATGCAAAAAGAATTTCAAATCCGGGTTTCCCCTGAGGTTGTGGTTGACGGGGATTTATTGAACAGGGCGGTTTCCCGAAAAGCAGGTATTGCCCTCAAGGAAATCCGGCATGTCGAAATCCTGAAACGTTCCATTGATGCCCGTCAAAAAGCCATAAAGTTCAATTTGAAAGTAAGGGTTTTCGTCAATGAGGATTTTGAAGAAATCCCTGTTCGCCTTCCCGAATATCCCGATGTTTCAAAAGCTGAAAAGGTTTTCATCGTGGGTGCAGGGCCGGCTGGCTTGTTTGCCGCACTTCGCCTGATTGAATTGGGGAAAAGACCCATCGTGTTCGAAAGGGGAAAGGATGTTTATGAAAGGGGAAAAGACCTCAGGGCCATTTATATCGACCATCTCGTAAACGAAGACTCCAATTATTGTTTTGGGGAAGGGGGCGCCGGGACATACTCCGATGGGAAATTATATACCCGTTCAAAAAAGCGGGGCAATGTGAACCGGATCCTTCAATTGTTAAGTGGTTTTGGGGCCGATAAAAAAATCATTGTCGATGCCCATCCACACATTGGGACAAACAAACTCCCAAATATTATTGCCCGGATCCGGCGTCATATTATTAGGCATGGTGGCGAAATCCGGTTTAATGCAAGGGTGAGCGATATCCTCTTAAAATCAAACAGGGTTACAGGTATCAAAATCCAAAATGGGGAAATCTTTGAAACTTCAAAACTCATTCTTGCCACAGGGCATTCAGCCCGTGATATTTATGAATTGTTGCACAATAAGGGGGTTTACATCGAGGCAAAGCCTTTTGCCCTTGGCGTACGTGTGGAACACCCCCAGGAACTGATCGATAAAATCCAGTATAAATGTGAAGTGCGGGGGCCATATCTTCCGGCCTCGCCCTACAATATTGCACGACAGGTAAACGATCGTGGGGTCTATTCATTTTGTATGTGCCCTGGAGGTGTAATCGCCCCTTGCGCAACCCGTCCGGGCGAAGTGGTCACGAATGGCTGGTCGCCATCGGGCAGGGACTTGCCCACGGCCAATTCGGGGATAGTGGTAGAACTTCGCATGGAAGATTTTCAGGACTTTGGCAAATTCGGGCCCTTGGCAGCCATG